>JAUXGF010000069.1 GCA_030622395.1 Calditrichaceae bacterium | reverse complement strand
TGGGCATCATTACATCCAAAAGGATAAGGTCCGGTTTTTCTGCTTTAGCGATCTCTAATGCTTGCGGGCCGTCTTCAGCCTGGAATATGTTATAGTCGCCTATGCGAAGGGTAATCTCTACAAGTTCCCTAATTTCAATTTGATCGTCGACGATAAGAATTTTCTTCATATCACCCCCAAATAATACATTTTTTATTAATTTTCATTTTATTCGTTTTATTTAAATTCCGGTTTGTAATTTCAAATATACATTCAAAAAATCCCCGCCAAAAGTTGAGGTTTTAACTATTTTCTTATTAATTATTGGCGTTTCCATCCCGGAAAGGAAGAGTGAAACTAACTTTAGTTCCTTTTCTATATTCACTTTCCAATCCGATTTTTCCGCCATGTGCTTCTATAATGAGTTTTGCAACGCTCATTCCCAGTCCCGTTCCTTCTATGGCTGTATTGGATATATCAGCGCGGTAGAATTTATCAAATGCTTTTTCCGCCTGCTCCGGCGTCATGCCTATTCCTTCATCCTCAACAGAAACCTGATAATTGTATTTTACAATTTTCCCTTGAATTTTAATTGCACCTCCCCCCGGAGAATATTTAACGGCATTACTGATCAAATTCTTTAGGACAGTTGCTATTTTCTTTTTATCTATAAAAATATCAACCGGCGTTTCAGACAAAGAAAATTTAAATTTATGATTTTTGTTTTGGGTAATAAATGGTTTAACCATTTCTTCAATATATTTGTTTATTACACATTTTTCTCTTTTCAAAGAAAATTTTTTAACAGATTCGATTTCTGATAAGTCCTGTAAATCTCTTAATATTGCCGCCAGATTTTCAGCCTGCTTATTTATATAATTTATAAATCTTGTCTTCTCCTGATCCGGTAAATTCTTACGGTATAATAAAATTTCCGAAAATCCTTGAATAGACGTTAACGGAGTTCGCAGTTGATTAATGAGAGCGGAAATAAAATTAGACCTTATGATTTCTGCTTCTTCAACGGAATTTACGCTGTTAGCATTAGTCATACCACCATGCTTAACTAAAGCAACAGTCGGCGCCGGTTTATTTAATCCTTTAGCCAACCTTAAAATTAAATAAAAAATACCAAGGCTTAGTAAAATAACTATAACAACGGATAATACAATCACATTTAAAATATTGGAATGAGCGTTAATATTTGCTTGATTTTCTTTTATAATATCTTTGTCAATAAAGGGTTTGATAAATGCTGAAAATTCATATATTGCTTTGTCCATTTTTACTTTTATAATATCCAGTTCTTCTTTGCCCGCAGCATTTTCTTTCAGCGTTATATATTGATTAATATATTTTATTAAAGATTCTATTTTATCAGCCAGCTTTTCTAATGAAGTTTGATCCGCATCGTCAGTATAATACGCTTTGTACGCCGCTGTATATTTCTTCAGTATATGTAGTGAATTCACAGCTTTTTCTTTAAATTCAATATTTGAGGTTGAAATATACATTTCGGCAAGCTTTAAAGTATGGTGAAGTTCGGCGTTTATATTTACCGCAGAGATTACGCCCGGCTGTATCCTTCCGGAATGTCTTTTGAAATTATTATTTATTGTTTTTTGAGCCGTTATACATATAAAACCGGCGGCGCAAATCAGTGTAAACAATAAAAATACTATTGTTATTTTATGACTACTTTTTAATCCCGGAGCGTTTTTATCTTTTTTAATATTTATTTCTTCCATATTTCTTGCAAACAGTTTCTTTATATTTTTATAGCTGAATTTTGTATATAATTCAACTTAATATTAAACATTCGGTTTTACTTTGATAAGCGCAGCTTAACAATAAATACTGCGCCTTCCCCTGCTTCACTTTTTACGTCTATAACCCCTCCATGACTCTCGATAAGTTGATGACAAATAAATAGTCCGAGCCCGGTTCCTTTGCCTTCTTTTTTGGTTGTAAAAAATGGTTCAAAGATGGAATCTCGTATTTCTTTTTGAATACCCTTCCCTGTATCGGTGATATAAATTTCCGCCCATGAAACAGGTTTGTTATCTTGTGCTTTTTCTTTAACAACAACGCTGATTGTAAGACGCCCTCCGTCTTCCATTGCATCTATAGCATTCCCAATTAAATTATTAAAAACCTGTTCTAATTGTCCCGGGTTGCCTGTAAGTTCGACTACTTTTTTATCGAACTCGCTTACTACATCAATATTATATTTACGGAATTGATACTCATGTAAATTTAATATCTTATTAATTAAACTGATAAGTTCAACCTTCTCAAAGTCTTTTTCATCCTTTTTGGTGAAATGCAGCACCTGTTGCATCATTTTCACCGCTTTCCAGCCATAATCGTTAATGACTTGAATTTTATTATACACCACAGGATCAAGCTTGCCTTTATCCATCAATAAAATTTGAGTATTGCCTAACACAGGGGCAATCAAATTGTTAACTTCATGAATAATTCCCGCTGCCATCGCTCCCATACCCGCCAGTTTATCTGAACGCAGCATCTGTTGATTTGTTTTTTCTAATTTCCAGGATAATTCCTTTTTTGCAATAAACGTATCGGCAAGATCTTTAGCATATTGCAGATTTTGGGTATACATTGTGGAAATTTCTTGTTTTAATTGACTAAGCTCATTTATATTTTCAATAACTTCTTCTTCGTACTTAGGAAGCTGCAAGGTAATTTTTGTGCCTTCCCCAAGTTTACTTTCAATTAAAACTTCACCTCTGTGTAACAATACGGTTCTTTTCACAATCGGCAGACCCAGCCCGAGTCCTTCATGACTCCGGTCTATATATCCCGGCGCCTTATAAAAACGGTCAAATATTTTTTCCTGGTATTCCGGAGGTATCCCTTCTCCATAATCCCGGACAGCCAGCGACCACATTTTACCGGAATCTTCCAGGCTAATTGTAATTTTGGAAAAAAAGGAGCTGAATTCCACAGAATTTTCCAGCGAATGCTGAATAGCCTTTACAACTAAACTTTGATAGCCATAAACATTACACGGTGAATCGGGGATTTCATACTGAACTATTATACTTCGCTTTCTCAATTTGAAATCTATCTCTTCTAAAGCTTCATTAACCGCCGATCGAAGATCGAACTCATGCCGGTTTTCGGGAATTTCAAGCGCCAATTGCGCCATATCTCTCATTTCTTCAACAGTTCTTATCAACCTGTCGCTTGCATTCTGAATCATTAATAAAAGCTGATTATCATCTTCCAGTTCTTTTTCAGACAGTAGATTCCGTAAAATTGAAACGGCTCCTTTGATAGCGTTTAACGGGGTTTGGATTTCATGAGAAATTAGATTGAAAAATTCGTCCTTCATTAAATCAGTACGCTTTCGCTCTGTAATATCCCGGAAGGAAAAAATCCAACCTTTTCGCTTATCTCCAGAGCCAACAATTGGTCCTCTGGTAACCCTGTAATAGCGCTGCCGCTTTTTATCAGGATTAATGATAATCTCATCTGCTTGATTAATGTTATCAATATCCCGAAACAACTCATCCCAGCCCTCTTCCTTTAAAATTGTTTTCAGGGGCTGGTTGAGCAACTCTTCCATTGGAATACCAAAACTTTTTGAAAAAGCCTGATTGGCTTCCGTTATAATCAGATCATTATCTAATGAAGCTAATCCTTCAGTCACATTATCTATAATCGATCGTAATTTTCTGCTGGTTATTTCAATTTGTTCACGATTTTGCTTTTCAGCTTTGTACATACCTGCCAGGTCATTTGCGTATGCAAGCAGTTGCTTCTTATCAAAATCTTTGTCAATATTTAACATATTTTTAACCTCATTTTTTTACATATTTTTTTAGGACTTCAAGGAAACCCCACAAATCAATCGGTTTTGATATGTATTCGTTACACCCGGCATTAAGGATTTTTTCTTTATCCCCTTTCATTGCCTCTGCCGTCATAGCAATTACAGGAACATTTGCGGTTTCCGGTTTATCCCTTAATTGGCTGACAATTTCCAAGCCGCTTTTCCCTGGCAGCAGTATATCCATAAAAATCAAATCGAAGGTATATTTCTTAACGGCTTCAAAAACTTCTTGTGAGTTTTTTGCTTCAATAATATTTTCTATTCCCTGCCGCGTAAGAATTTCTTTAAGAATATCTCGATTCCAGGATTCATCGTCAACAACTAATACATACATATTTTCAATCTTCCAAATTAGGTTTAGAATTCATCCCCTTGCAGCGCTGTCCCTGCCTCCGATTACTCCCGATGAATCCTATTAATAAATTTTTTTCATAAGCAGCGCTTGTTCTGTCTTTTTTAGACAGAAACGGCGGCATTTTCTTTCGGGATTGTAAAATGGAAAATAACGCCTTTTTTTTCTTTGTTTTCTATCCGGATTCTACCGTGATGCAGTTCTATATATTTTTTAGAAAGCGCCATCGCTATTCCCGTACCTTTATAAATTCGTTTGCTTTCATCATTGATCTGTTGAAACTCTTTGAAAACCAAATCAAAATCTTCAGGCGCAATATTGGGACCCTCATCTTTTATTGAAAACAGAATTTCTGCGTTTTGTTCTGCAATCGTCATTGTAATTTTCCCGGAGTCTTTCGAAAAATTAATTGCGTTATTTAGTAAATTATAAAATATCTGCTGCATACGGATCTTATCGGCGTTAAAAGATAAATTCTTATTATATTTAAAAACCATTTTTAATTTCTTTGAAGAAACCGCAGAAGATAACAACGTTTGTACTTCTTTTATAATTTCATCGGCTAAGATTTTTTCGGGATTAAATTCAACTATTCCCGCTTCAATTTTTGACAGATCAACAACACCCTCTATTAATTGCTGAAGCAGTTTGCCGCCTTTCACAATGCTTTCCACATACTTTTCCTGAGATTCATCCAGCTTTTTATCATATTGTAAAATTTGGGCATAAGAAATTACGGCATTTAACGGCGTGCGCAATTGATGGCTAATGTTTCGTACAAACGCCGATTTGTTCTCGCTGCCTTGTTTAATCTGCTCCCGTTGTTGTTCTACTTTTTGGTACAGGCGGGCGTTTTCCGAAGCCGCCGCCATCTGATCGCTTATAATTTTTAAAGTGTCCTCGTTATAATCAATGTAAAGATCGGCTTTCATCCCTAAAGTGATCACGCCGACCGGCCCTACTTTATGAATTATCGGCATACAAAGAAATGAAGTTAAACCCAATTGGTTTTCTACAGCGTCTTCAAATAAAGGGTTCTGCTGGTTTGATGTTTTTCTCATAGGTTGCAGCGCTTTTAAGCTTAATCCTGCATAGCTTTGTTCTAAAGATGTTTGTTCATATTTATGGGCAGCGTCTTCAGAAATGCCATGGATAGCAGCCAATTTTAACTTTTTAGAACGTGCGTCAAACAGAGAAATCAAGCCTGCTTCCGCTTGCGTAAAAATGAGTAATTCTTCAAGGGTATGCTGAAAGATTTCATCAATATTCAGCGATTGATTCATTGTCGAATTTATCTTATTTATCAGTTCCAAATCTTTATTGCTTTTTTCAAGATTCTTATTTGCTATTTCCAAAGCTGTATTTTTAGATTCGATAGTCTGACGAAGCTGTAAGTTTGAGCCGTATATTTTCCCCAAATAAACGCCGAGTATTGAATTAGCAATAATTAGAAAAACGCAGACAATGAAAATAATAAGCGATACCAGGCGGATGGAAGCCATGGCGCTTTCATAAGGCTGGCGGACTATAGTTCCCCACCCAATCGACGGGATGAATGTATAGGCGGTAAAATGCCGCTTGTTTTGATAAGTGATAAGTTCGGCGCCTTCATTTTGTCCGATTACTTTTTCCACTGAAGGATCGCCTAATAAATTTTGAGGGGGTTTTTCTTCATCAATTTGAGGATGGACAACGGCGGCCCCGGTACGATCAACAACAAATAAAAACCCATCTTTGCCGATAACCGCTGACTTTGCCCAGTCTCGTATTGTTTCGATCTTAAAAGGCGCCATTACCATTCCGATCACTTGTTTTTCCGCGTTAAGAATCGGGATAACAATAGCCACTACATACGGAAACGGGGCTACTTCAGCCCGGTAGACATTTGAGATATATGGTTCCCATTGACTGCTGACGCCTTTATACCAATCCTGAAAAAATACATTTTCCTGAAGCGCCTTTGCGTTCGATGGTGAAATACCGCGCAGCGAACCTTCGGGAGTATAAATGGAAAGGTATTGAAAATAGTGCAGCCGAATATGATATTTTTCTAATATCCCGTCAAATTTATTAAATTCACTTTGTTCAATTATTTGAATAATATCCTCATCGCCGGCTATGGCTTGTAGTATTTCTTTTGAATTATGAAGATGCTGCTCTATCAATTTTGAGGCGATTTTAGCTGTGGAAAAATTATCTTTAAGAATTTGATTCTTCATAGAATTAGAAAATGATGTGACGGCAAATATCCCCAACAGAATAACAGGTATTGTGCCTCCTAAACAAAAAAGCAGGATAAACCGCCACTTTGATAGATTTAATTCTTGATATATCTTTTCTTTTATCATAATTATTCTCTGTTGTATTAGCTGAAAGCTGTCAGCATTCAGCTATCAGCTTTAAAATATTTTACTAATTAGTGCCTGAACGAAAACTAACCAAAACTGTCATTTCGAAGCGGAGCGAGAAATCTATTGCCTCTAAATATCAAGGGTTTACAGATTTCTTCCCGAACCGTCGGGATCGAAATGACAAGAAAAAGTATTTTCGTTCAGACACTAATTATTGAGCGCTGATAACTGAACGCTAAAATATAAACTATTTCATTCTTCCTTTTTTGTTTTTATCCTAATTTCTATCTTATCCTGTCCTGTTTCATTACCTTCGACTAAAATTCGATTTGCTTCAACACTAAATTGTTTTACAAGGTAATTTTTTATATCTTTCCCCCTTTTCAGGGCAATTTCTTTATTTGCAGCGTAACATTGTAAAACAGCGCTTCGCTCAGGGAAATTCTGTAGTTGTGAAATAAACATTAACAGCGCAGATTTTGATGATTCATCCAGAAGTTTGTCTGAAACCGTAAAATAAAAGGAAGGCGCCTTAATTATTTTTTTGCCGCTTATTAAAAATGTTTCAATTTTATTATATGAAGGAGCGGCTGCTTCCGGTTTAGCTTCATGCTCTATGGGCGTTTCAACTTTTTCTACCGGTTCAATATCCTTAAGCGCTTCTTTAACGGCTAATTCTTTTTTCATTTCTTCTTCTTTAATTCTCTGCATTATTAATTGTTCATTTGCCTGCACTCTTAATCTAAAAGGCGTTGTCTCGCTGAAATTTCCAACCTCGTTTTCAACAAAGAACCGGGCATAATAAACTCCGTTTGTAACGCGCTGCCAATCATCATCATCGCTGCGCCATGTGATAGATGATGGAATTCGCCGTTTTTTCCCTCCAAATGTTTTTACAACTTTTTTTACAGAATCCTTGTCTATGTGAAAAATATGCAGTCCCCATTTAATGATTTCCGATTCGGGATCATGCACATTTATACGAAATTTAAGCACATCATTCTTATGGTCTCCGTCAGGGGAAACCAGGGTATCCGAAGGTATAAAACTAATTACCGGCGGCGTTGGATCATTCTTTTTAGAAGCGACTTTGAAACGGACGTCCCGCCTCTCTGTCCGGTTTCCGGAGTTGTCGGAGGCGGTAAAGATAAGCCTGTACCATCCGTTCGGCGCTAATTTTCCGGTGCTGTCAATTCCGGTCCATTTTAAAATGGCAGGCGGCTTGGTAGTATCTTCGAGCGCTAACACACATTCAGCGCTTCCCTTGTCTTCCCTCTGGAAAATCAAACCCCATTCTTTCAATCCGGAAGAGAATTGACCTATATCCTCAGCCTCCAATTCGATAAACAATGTATCTGCGACATTATCTTGATTGAAACGCACTAAACGCGGGTAAGCTTTAATTTTTAAATGCGGCTTTAATATGTCGTTTGTAATCCGGCTTTCATCGGCATACTTTTGGGCTGGAGGCGATTCTTTACTTTTACTGATTTTAGCGCCCGGCTTTGCAAAATTTATAGTAAAGCTAAACACATGAGGAGAGGGCTGCCAGTCTAATCCGCCTGTTGTTTGAGTATAAGCATAATCGAGACAAAATCGTAAATTGCCCGCAGTAAACCTGTATCCCGCGCCAAGCGACCATTTGAAATAATCCGCTTCCGTTTCAATGCCGCCGCGTAAAGCAGCTCTTTCAATCCCTTTTTCAATGCCAAAATTCCAACTCTGACGGGACTCCTCGAAATCCCAATGCAGATCTGCCAAAACTAAAAAGGGCGCCGCTTTTTCCCATTGGTATAACCCACCGACTATTAACTTGCGGGGGAGTTTATTTTCTTCAATCAACCCAATATCCGGCTGCAGAAGATTTTCAATAGTTAAACCGCTGTGAAACGACTGCGTTATCCGGGCCTGAACGCCGACGTCCACGCCAAAGCCATCGGAGTTTGTTTTGCCGGCCAGGTAGGGATTGTCTCCTATCGCTTCCTCATTCCATTGGTGAAAATAATAGTCGAAATTAGCGCCGACGCTAATCAGCTTGTTTAGTGATTTGCCCCATGAAAAATTCAAAAGATTTTCCGTTAATAAAGTAATATTTCCATTATCTGTCGCTCGTTGAATAAAATTTAATCCCGCTGTCCCGAAATAGGAAACGGGCATAAAAACGCCGCCATAACTTAAAGAGCTGCCGCCGTAAGTTAAGCCCGACACAGGGCGGGCATAAAACAATGAAACGCTAAGTCGACGAAGTTCCCCGATTCCCGCAGGATTGTAGAATACGCTGTAAGGATCTCCGGAAACCGCGGCGAAACTTCCGCCTAAGCCCTGCGGACGGGCGCCTATAACTATGCCCTCCTGTGCAAATCCGTTAGTTAAAAGCTGCATAGATAAAATGACAAAAATTAAACATAAAGTTAATTTTCGTGAAAGTCTGTACGATTTTTCCTTAAAAAGTTTTCCGGTCAATTTCCTAATCCTTAATTCGATAATCGCAAAAATTTATTAAATCGTGTCTGAACGAAAAAGCGCTTTTTTAGTACAAACCCTTTTTGGGGCGGGAATATTGTATAGACTTTGACCCACCCCTAACCCCCATAAGCGTTAACTTAAGGGATAATGCAAAGCTTCCCCCTTAAAAAAGGGGGACTGAGGGGGTTGTCCAGACGTTAATTAATATAATAAACGTTGATTTTAGTGTTTCGTGTCA
>JAUXGF010000426.1 GCA_030622395.1 Calditrichaceae bacterium | reverse complement strand
ACACTATTCGACATAGACCCGTTATTTTAAATGTACACTTCAATAAATTTCCCACCAAAAATAAACTTTTACCTAAAATTTTAATTTATTGTTGCTAAATGAGTTTTGAATTTTTAATATGCTTAAAAATGTAATATTTGATTCAATAAATAACTCAAGAACAAAAGAGGTGATTAATTGGTATATCAAATAGTTAAAAAAGCATTTGTAACATTTATAAGCCTTGGAATAATTTTATTAATTATAATTGGATGGACGCTCATGGCACAAGAATCTAATCATAAAAATAATGGTAGAAACGTCATAAAACTGTCTGAACCCCGATATGACGGTAATGTATCAATAGAACGCGCCTTGAAAAAAAGAAGGTCAATCCGGGAATATTCTGATAAGCCCTTAACCCTGACTGAAGTTTCACAGCTTCTTTGGGCTGCACAGGGAAAAACAAGATCAACCTTTGGCAGGACTGCGCCTTCTGCCGGGGCTTTATATCCACTTGAGGTTTATCTTGTTGTGGGAAATGTAACCGACCTTTCTAAAGGAATCTACAAATATCAACCTGAAAACCATGAATTGTTAAGGATTGCTGATGTAGATAAGCAGGGCGATTTGTGCTCCGCCGCTCTTGGACAGGGGTGCGTTAGAGGCGGAGCTGTAGTTATTGTTTTTGCAGCGGTTTATGAAAGGACTACTCAAAAATATGGTCAGCGCGGAATACGATATGTGCATGTAGAAATCGGACATGCGGCGCAAAATGTTTATCTGCAAGCAGTGTCCTTAAATCTGGGAACTGTAGTTGTCGGCGCTTTTAATGATAATAAAGTGCATAAGATTATGGATATGCCTGAAGAAGAACAACCACTGTGCATAATGCCTGTGGGTATGATTAAATAAACACAGTTTGATTAACAAAATAAGGAGGATATCATGCCGATTAAAAAGATAAGAAATTTTTTAGACGAACAAAACATTAAGTATGTCGTTATTATTCATTCTCCTACTTACACTGCTCAAGAGATTGCCGCCTCTGCTCATATACCTGGAAAAGAATTAGCCAAGACCGTAATGATCAAAGTAGATGGCAGAATGACTATGGCTGTTCTGCCCGCCTCTTATACAGTTGATTTTCATCTTATTAAAAAAGCAGCCGCAGCAAAAAATGTTGAGCTTGCCAGTGAGGAGGAATTTAAATACCTCTTTCCGGAATGTGAAATAGGCGCCATGCCGCCTTTTGGTAATTTATACAACATAGATGTCCTGGTATCAAAAACTTTAGCCGAAGATGAGAATATCTCATTTAACGCAGGATCCCACAAAGAATTAATTAAGCTGGCTTATAAAGATTTTGAAAAATTGGTTAGACCAAAAGTAATAAAATTCTCATCCAAATCTTCTTAGGCGCTGAGTAGAATATTCCAATCCCTTATTAATTTAAAAAAATTGTGATAAAGAAAAAATGGCAGTTATCGAAGTTTCTGAATTGACAAAATATTATGGCGAAGTTGTCGGTATACGGGATGTGAATTTTACAGTAGAGCAGGGAGAAGTTTTTGGATTTTTAGGTCCCAATGGCGCGGGAAAGACTACCGCTATTCGTCTTTTAATGCAGTTGTTAAATCCTGACAATGGCAGAATAGCTTTGTTTGGGATGAATGCTGATAAGGCCCATAAAAAGCTGCGGGAAAGAATCGGCTATCTGCCAGGTGACTTTCAGCCTTACGGTGAAATGACTGTAGAACGCTTTTTGAAATATATGGCAAAATACCGTTCCCGTCCTCCAAAACTGCGACAGCAATTAATTGAAAAATTAAATATCACTTCTCAGGATTTATCAAAAATAATCAAACATTTATCTCATGGCAACAGCCAGAAATTGGGACTTGTCTTCGCCCTGGAACATGAACCGGATCTGGCGATTTTAGATGAACCTACGCTGGGTTTAGACCCTCTAATGCAGGAAGCGTTCTATCAGATATTGCAGGAGTTTCAGCAAAAGGGCAAAACGATATTTTTATCTTCTCATATCATGCCGGAAGTGCAAAAAATATGTCAGCGGGTGGCTATAATCCGGGATGGGGAATTGGTTACTGTAGAAACGCTGGAAAATCTAAAAAGGAAAAGCCGCCGCCGTTTGATTGTCAAATTTCAAAAACAAATCGATGCGCCAAAATTGCCCGGAACACAGTTGTTGAAGCAAAAAGGAAATCAATGTATTTATTTAATTGAAGGGAATATCCACTCAGTTATACTATCATTAACTAAATTGCCAATTGAAGATTTTATATATCCGGAAGCGGAATTAGAAGATATTTTCTTAGATTATTATCAGGGAAATATAAAATGATAAATTGGAATTATATTTCAAAGATTTTTCGCGATCACCTGCTGCTGATAATTTTTGCCTTTATCCTGGTAGGCGTCTTGCAATTTTTAATAATAACCTTAGTTGCTACCGTAGATATTTTAAATATTTTTCAAGTATACTATCATCAATTAGCGCCTCAAATACAGCAATTGATTGGTGAGGAATTTATGGCGCAATTCTCTCTGAAAGGGGCGGTTGCTTTTGGCTATAATCATCCTTTGGTGCTTATCTTCCTTACTATTATAGCTGTTATCCTGCCTTCCGGACGTATTGCCGGGGAAATAGAAAACGGAACTTTGGAATTACTTTTTTCCCTGCCGGTAAAGCGGTCTGTCATCTCGTTATCGTTGTGGCTGTTTTCAGGTATCGCTCTTTTAATTGTTGTAAGCGGATGCTTCCTGGGCACTTTTAGCGGGATGCTCTTTTTCCCGGAGACGCGTGTTGCGCCGCTTCTTACCGTTGCTAAACTGGGGCTCAATCTCTGGTTATTGATGTTGTTAATTAACGCTTATGCTTTTTTAATTTCTTCTTTTGCCAGAGAAGGAGGCAAGGCAGCTCAATATTCGGCAATTATTACATTGTTTTTTTATTTTTTAAATTATGCGGCTAAAATTTGGACGGATATAGATTTTTTACAGCCTTTGAATATTTTTTATTATTATCAGCCGCAAAAAATAATGATGGGAACAGCGGATTTTTGGAGAAATATTGTGATTCTTGGTATACCGGCTATTGCTTTTGGGTTAATGTCAGTCAGGCGTATTACAGTGCGGGATATTCCGGGATAAGAATATAGCGTTCTTAATTTGAATTATTTCGTAATTCAAAATTCCTTGTTCGATATT
>JAUXGF010000405.1 GCA_030622395.1 Calditrichaceae bacterium | reverse complement strand
TGGGGTTATTTTATAACAGGACTGGCTTTTTCGGCGCATGTTGCCATGCTTCTTGTTTTCTTAACATCGCAATGGAATGCAATAGCGGGAGCGGGAATCGGATTGATTTTTGTGATTGATTATTTCATCATTAACAAGGGACTTAAAAAACTTAATTTATCTTATCTAAAAAGATATTTTTTTCTATTTGAAATTTTCTATTTTTTATATACGCTTCTTTTTGGTTTGTTCTTTTTTGTACCTCAGAAAGTAATCTGGAAAGGACGGAAATTTTAAACAATAGCTTAACGTCCTTCAACCAGCAGATCCCGTTCCTTATTCCATTTTACCCAATCAATTTTAGCGTCATCGGCTAAGTTAAACTCCGCTATTTTATAACTGCCATCCGGCTTTATCATAATCTGCTGCTGGGCTTTGATTATCTCGAACCACTCTTCCATGCTTACTTCTTTAGGTCCCTGCACTTCGACCGGAGCTTGAATTTGTTTGGGAGCGC
Organism: Calditrichaceae bacterium; assembly: GCA_030622395.1. Lineage (GTDB taxonomy): Bacteria > Calditrichota > Calditrichia > Calditrichales > Calditrichaceae > JAUXGF01. The sequence continues at coordinate 2,912 of JAUXGF010000405.1, read as the reverse complement.
CGGGCTTTACACTTTTTTTCACCGCTCTTTTTGCCGAAGGATTAACGCTGACTTCGCCTTCGTAAACAAATACTTTTGTTGTGGAATCTGCATCCGCATCCATTCGGTAAACAGTTCCACGGACGCCCACTACCGCAGCAGGTCCCCGTAATTGCCATTTGTCAGAACTTTTAGCTAATTTTTTAATATTTGCCCAAAGCTTTCCGATTGATAATTTGGATACAACTTCTTTGTTTTTAGTTTTAAAATTTGCCCTCTCTATCATATAAATACTCTGTTCGGCGATACGCACAATGCTTTCATCTTCAAATTTAATTTCGCAGCGCGATTCCCTTTGGGTTTTTACTTTATCGCCTAAATACAATTTCATATTAAAAGCGCCTTTTATCATCTGCCGTTGACCTTTTTTAATAACAAATACATTCCCAAGCGGAAAAGTTATTTTAGCGGCAGATTCATTTTTTAATGGGAAAAATGAGCAGAGCAGGATAACAGCGCTAATTAAAACGCTTAAAATTAGAAGTTTATTTAATTTCATAATCTTCCCGATAAACTTTACATGAAAGATGAAGAATGGAGTGATGATGTGCCGGAGTATTGATTTAAAGTCATTACGCCAACAATCCATTACTAATACATTTTTTTTGATAAACATAGCGATACGGATTAAAATTCCCGCTGGATATTGAAGTATTGCAAATATTCCCATTCAAAACATTGATTTGATTTTCGTTATAATATTAATCGCCTCAATACCGGAAATTGTATTTAACGGTCGGAAAGTATCGTCTTCAAAAACCGTCATAATATTGCGTTTGGTTACAACCATAACAGAGTTGAAAATAGGCGATACATTTAAAATATCCTTATAGGGCGATGAAACATATTTAAAATATCTTGTATCCAACTGAGGATCATCATAAGCTTTCATTAAAAAGCGCTCAATAATAATAGCCATCTCCGCCCTGTTAATTTTATTATCCGGTCGAAAAGTGGAGTCGGGCAGCAGTTCCATAATGCCTAATCGTATGGCTTTATCAATATAAGATTTAGCCCAATAATCTTCCGCTACATCTGCAATCGATTCAGAGGTGAAATTATTTCTTTCTATTGTCGCCGCTGTTTTATTTCTATATTCTTTTATTAACTGAACGCTGCGAAATATTTTTTCAATATCCAATTCAGTCAAAAATAATACCGCTGCATCCGCGTATGTAATTTCTTTTTTGGCGGCAATTTTATTAATTATGGCTGGCTTCCCCTCTATAACAGCCAAGTATTCATTTATTTCTTTTACAGCGGCGGCGGCTTTAATATCAGTACTGTCAATGTTTAAAACCTGCTGAATCGCGGCTTGGGCTTCGATATATTTCCCCCATGCTTTATAGGCGCTTCCCATCCGGCAATAGGCGTCTCTTTTTAATTTTACTTTATCTTTAATTAGCTTTGATCTATCCGCTGTATTAACGGCATATTCAAATTCATTAACGGCGTATTCATACTCGCCCTTTGCTAAATAAAGCCTGCCGTTAATAATCCTGGCAGGAATCCAATCGCTATCATTTTTAAGCGCTTCTTTAATAAATATTTCAGCTTTTTGCAGATTGCCTCGTTCCAATTGCGCCAGGCTTAATCCCTCATAAGCCGGAGCAAAATCCGCTCGTAATTGAACCGCTTTTTTAAAATGCCACTCCGCGCTTGTAATATCATTTAATTCTAAATATTTTTTGCCTTCATTATAATAATATTCAGGAGTAATAACGAGAGGGTCGGCAGGATGCTCTTTTTTGCCTGCGCATCCCGTTAAAAGCAATGCAGTGACGATAAATACGCCGATATATTTTTGTATCATAAAATATCCTGATTAATCTAAAACAATCATAACCTTACATTTTTCAATGAAGTCCATGCTCTCCGCCGCCGCTAAAATTTTCGCAGCGTCGGAATTACTTATAACCACATCTGTTTTATTTGTTCCCGCCGCTTTAATACTTTTTACGATAATCGGATTACCTTTCACCCTTTCATTCGTATTAGCTTTTTGCATATCTTTTTCATATCCCGTAAATCCGATTTGAACGGCGCAATCGCGGCTGACCGCAGCGACGCTGTAAATTTCATTTCCATCTTCGCTAAAAATTTTAGGAGCTATTGCCGGCATTATATCGAACCCGCGGGCGTCAACTATTAAACCTGTAAAAATCTCTGTTGAATTAGAAGACGTTTTTTCAAAATTTGCATCTTCGGGTTTTTTGAATTTAAAATTCTCAGGAAAAAGGAAATTACGCAGTATGCCGCTTATGGGAACTTCGACGTCCACTTCAACGCTGCCGTCGCTGAGATAGCGTATATCAACCTGTTTAAAATTTTTAATTACTCCGCTTACTTTAGACACTATCACATCATTTTCCACAAAAGCATTTCGTACAATAGTTTCAGAAGTTAATTGCATACCTTGCACAGTTTCAAGCAGTTGCCTTAGGGCGTCCATTTTTGCGGCGCGTATGGCGCCTGCCCGTTGTGAAGAAATGGGAGAATTGGGATTGGGTCCGCCGATTCCTGTTGCCTTGATAATTTGATCTTGCCAATTTACTATTCCGGCGCCTGTAACTTGCTGCATAATCTGCCCATTTATTTGTAACACATTAAACATCATAAATATTGCAAAACCCAACAAAAAAATTATTTGCTTCATAAAATCCTCCGGGGGTTAAAATCAGCCAAATTCACAGGCTGCGATTTATCCCTGTATATACTATTAAAATATGTAAATAACCCGTCGATCAGCCGCCCCAAACGCCCCGACGCATATATGCAATAGACCTAAATAAGCGGAACACGTTTTGGGGGTCGGTTGCATTGGCTTATGCGCTGCCTATTGAAGAAGTCGGATCGTAGCCATGTCGTTCTGT
>JAUXGF010000494.1 GCA_030622395.1 Calditrichaceae bacterium | reverse complement strand
TGCCCACGTATCGTGATCTTCGATTTGCGTTGTAACGAAATTTGGTTCAATGCCATGCCTGCTTATAAAATCACCGGAAAACTTGATCCAGTCATATTCGGGGAAAGCAGCAAGCAGCGCGGAATAATTTCCGGTGGCGCCGTTTAATTTACCCATAAAACGGAAATTATTCAATCGTTTAAATTGACGCAAAATCCGCTGGATATAAACGGATATCTCCTTTCCCGCTGTAGAAGGAGAAGCCATCTGACCATGTGTCCGCGCTGGAAAAGGTATTTTTTCCCACGCTTCGGCTTTATCGCAAAGCAGCTCAAGTAATTTCCTTAAATGCGGAAGCTGCTGTTCCCGTTTAAAACTATTGAACAGATGCGTATAAGCGAGATTGTTAACATCCTCCGATGTAAGACCAAAGTGAATCAGATTGCTGTTTTTTAGACCAAGCGTTTCCCGCAAAAAAACTTCGCATGCTTTTACATCATGATTAATTTTCTTTTCGATTGTTTTGATACGTTTATAATCCTTGTCGCAAAATGTGCGCTGCAGTTTTTTAATTTTCCGCTTTTCTTCATTGCTAAGCCGCTCAAACAATTTAGCGCTGTCTAAGGCTTCGAGATACCATAATTCGACAATCACCCGCATACGCATTAAAGCAAACTCTGAAAAATATTGCGATAGATGACTTAGTTTCGATCCATACCTGCCGTCAAGCGGCGATATAAGTATATCCATATTATTTTCCCCGCACTGTTTTATCCGCTTCCCGAAGCTGCTGTTTCATTTTCTGAATTTCCAATTCAAATACATTTTTAAGCCTGTGTAAATTCAGGCTTTTCACAGCTATCAGCGCGGCGTTTTGCGGATCAATAACCGTTGCAGCCGGCGTATTCGAAGGCATCATTAAAGAAGAATTAAGATTAACCATCATATCAACTTTATCCTTAAATGGAGGGCAATTAAATACCGGAAGAGTCAGGTTAGCAGCCAAAGCCCCTCCCAAACCGTTGGATCGTCCAGCTATGGCAATAACCGCGCCCGGCTCAATCGATCCATTGTATTCCTTAATAATTTCGGCGATATCCTCGCCGTTTTTATGAGCGGAAATCACGCGCATATCAGTCATTACCTTATACAGCTCGACTGCCTTTTTGATCTTCTGGCAATGCTCAAGGTCCGACTCCGATCCCATAATTATAGCCACAAAAGCGTCTTTAATCAATTTATGTTTTACGAGATTACCGTAAATTCTTTGATACACATTTTCATCATCAGCGCTGATTTTTTCCTCTGTGATCATTTCATATAAATCGCGGTATCTTTTTGTTGTTTCCTGAACTATTCTTTCGGGAAGCGTTTTGGAAAATTTATTATTGATCTTATTATTTAATAAATAACTGCGCACATATTCTTTGTCCATCTGCACCGCGTTTTCCGCATCTGTTTCATAATTATCGACCAGCCAGAACCGTGACGAATCCGGAGTATGAATCTCATCAATAAGCGCAAGTTTATTATCAATTAAGCCAAACTCATATTTGGTATCTACTAAAATAAGACCGCGTTCCGCAAGAATCTCCTGTCCGCGCTGGAAAAGCTTTAAGGATATTTTTTCCATTTGCACGTAAAGGTCGGCTGTAAGCCAGCCTTCTTCAATTAACTCAGCCGGGCTTATCTCACGGTCGTTTTTTTCTTTTGTAGTAGGGGTGACAATCGGATTTTCAAACTGCTCATTTTGCTTCATTCCGTCAGGTATTTCCACCCCGGAAAAAGTGCGTTTTCCCTTATCATAATTCCTCCATGCTGAACCGCAGAGATAACCTCTAACAATCATCTCAACCCTGATCGGCGTCGCCTCTTTGACTAAAGATATATTAGGATCGATCAGTTTAATGAAATGATTGTCAATTATGTCGCGGGTATTTTCAAACCAGTAAGCAGCCAGTTTATTTAATACTGCCCCTTTTCCCGGAACAGGCGTTTTTAATACAAAATCAAAACTGGATATACGGTCTGTCGCCACAATCATTCTTGTGTCGTTATCAATCCTGAAACTTTCCCGCACTTTTCCGGAGTGAATTTTTTCAAGCTGCGGGGTTTTTAGATTAAGAATGTAATTCATCGTTATCTCCCTGATTTTTAAAGGGTAGTGTCATCCCAACGCTTCGGGATTAATTTCTATCTTTAAATACTTCTACTTTTATACAAATAATTATACAATTCCATTTGCCTGCATTTTATTATTCTAATTCTTTAATATCATTATCTTTTCCATGAAGATACTTTGCATTCTTTGGCGTAACCACGTCTTCTCCGAGTTTCTTTTCAAGGTCTTTTCGTGCATTGCCGGCAATATTTCCACCTTGGCGGGCAACTTTTTTGGCTCAGTTGCAAATTTAGGGGGGCAACTTTAATACCTCCTGAATTTACTAATTTAATTGTTTTTCCATTCCATCC
>JAUXGF010000211.1 GCA_030622395.1 Calditrichaceae bacterium | reverse complement strand
TTATGACTGGGGCTTGCCCGGCGCGGGTATTTTAATTTGGCATATTGATGAAAGTGTAATTGCCGCTAACGGCCCGGAAAATAAAATTAACGACGATCCAAAACGCCGCGCAGTTGACATAGAAGAAGCCGACGGTTCTGAAGATATCGGGCAAAGCTATTATTTTTTAGAGGGAGGCTACGGCTCGGAACTTGGCACATGGGTTGATTTCTGGTTTAAAGACAATAAAGCGTATTTATATAAAAATGAGTTTTCAAATAGTTCAATTCCGAATACAAAAGCTAATTTGAATAATGCTGTTTCGCATATAACCATAAATAATTTTAGCGATAATAATTTAGATATTATGACTTTCAATTACCTGCGCGGTTTTTATGAGGAAGGCTATCCATTATCTCTGACAGCGGACAGCTCAAACACGGCTTATTCCATTGCGGGATTGGTTGAGGACGAAACGAATGAATTCTTTTTTAGCTGTGATTCCGGTAATATTTATGCCGCCGGGGCAGGGGGCGGCGGTCTGTTTTTTGAGAATAAATTTTTGATTGCCAAAAACAATTCATCTACTGCAATTATTTCATTAGCTTTGGCTGATACTTCCGGCAATCAAAAAAATGAATTTTTATTCGTCGCGGTAAAAGACAGCTTATACGGCTTTAGTTTAGATAGATCAAATGTCGGCGGCGATTCGTTAGCGCAAAAACTTTTTTCAACAGGATTTAACGCTTCAATTATTTCTCCTGTAGTAATAAAAAATGATTCTATTTATCTTGCCTGTAATAATGATTCAATTTATGCGCTGGATTTTTCAGGTAATATAATTAACTCCTTATCAACCGTACACGGGGTTGCCGATATTGCCATAAATACCGGCAGCCGGTTACCCGATTTTACCAGCGCAGTAGATTACGCGGCATTGGCTGCGCTCAACGAAAGCGGCGTTGATTTAATTACATATAATGAATCGACAAAAACATTCAGCGTTTCCAATCCCGCCGGAGTTGATGAGTTTGAAGTTTCAGCTTCGCCAAACGGACAGTTTGCCGTGGTTGATATGGACAATAATGGAGTTTATGATATTGTATTTAACGCTGACTACGGCATTTATGCTTATAACCTGAAAGGTTTCCTTATTTCCGGATTTCCTATCAAACCCAAATTATTAGAAAATGAAAATCTTGTGGGAACGCCGCTTATTTTTGATGCGGACGGCGACGGCATATTGGATTTAATCGCTTCCACTTCCGCAGGGCAGGTAATCGGTTACAACGTTAACGGATATTCACTTTCCGATTTCCCGCTATCTGCCGGCGGCGGCATTGAGACCTCGCCGATTCTAACGCAATTAGATCAGGATGAAGGAATGGAACTGATGGTTGTAACAAGCGGCGGATCGCTTTATGCCTGGCAGTTAGCGCTTAAGGAAGACGATCCGCAAATATTTTGGACGCAGTCTAATTACAATGCGGCAAACAATGTTTTGAGTGAAGATAAGCTCACTTATAAACCGGTAACATCCAGCCTGATGCCCTCGAACAGAGCATACAATTATCCCAATCCAAACAGCGGGAGCTATACTACAATCCGCTATTATTTAAATGAACCGGCTTCTGTAAAAATACGCATATTTGATACGGCGGGAATGCTGGTCGATCAATTTAGCGCGCCGGGAGACGGCAGAGTGGATAATGAAAAAAAATGGGATGTCTCTTCTGTGGCTTCGGGCGTATATCTCTGCCAAATTGAAGCGAAATCAGACGGCGGTTCGGAAAGTAAAATTATTAAGATTATGGTTATTCATTAAACAGGAAATTCAATGCGCAGTATTTTAAGTGGAATATTATTTGTATTATTGATAACGAACAGCCCTGCTTACGCCCAGTTTTTTCAATATAATCATCCTGAATTAGAATGGCGGTCTTTTGATACCGAGCATTTTAAAATTCATTTTCACAAGGGGACGAAACGCAGCGCTCTTTTGGCGGCAAAAATTGCCGAAGAAATTTATCCTCACGTTACCGGTCTTTATAATTATGAGCCTAAGAATAAGATTCATTTTGTAATTAAAGATACGGATGATTATGCCAATGGAGCCGCCTTCTTTTTTGATAATAAAGTGGAAATTTTTACGACTAACCTTGACTATATTATGCGCGGCACTAAAAACTGGCTGCGTGATGTGATTACCCACGAATATACCCACATGATTTCAATCCAAAAAATGATTAAAAGCAGTATCCTTTTTCCCTATGGTTTTTTTCAGGTTTTTACTTATGAAAAAGAAAAGCGGAAAGACGTTGTGCGCGGTTTCCCCAATACGCTGGTTTCCTATCCAATAAGTTCGGTTAATATACCGGTATGGTTTGCCGAAGGCACAGCCCAGCATCAGGCTGACGGCAGCCGTTATGATTACCGCGATCCCCATCGTGAAATGATTCTTAGAGACCGCGTATTAAACAACAGCTTATTAACATACAATGCAATGGGCGTCTTTGGGAAAACCAGCCTCGGTAATGAATCATCATATAATTTAGGTTTATCTTTCGTTAATTATTTAACAAATCGTTTTGGCGAAAAAATTTTAGAAGATATTACTCAAATTTCATCCAAATGGACTTCGTACACATTTGAAGGCGTGTTGGAATCTGCAGCGGGAATTCCCGTCAATACGTTGTATGCGGATTGGAAAGATTCATTAGAAACGGTTTATAAAAGCCGCACAAAAAATATCCGTAATAATCTAATTAAAGGGAATCTTATTGATAAAGAAGGGTCGGCTAATATCTATCCGGTCTGGTCTCCGGACGGCTTGAAAATTGCATACATATCCAATAGCGGAGAAGATTATTTCAGTAAAAACCATTTAGTGGTTTATGATAAAATAAAGGCTGAAAAAAAGAACCTTGTCCCGGGCATATCGTCCTCGCTGTCATGGTCGCCTGATGGGCGCTATATCGCTTATGCCAGGCAGAAAACAAATAATTATGGCTCTTCCTATAATGATCTTTATTTATATGACCTGCAGGAAGAAGAGGAAATAAGGCTCACTAAAGGACTGCGGGGGGGCAATCCCGATTTTAGCCATGACGGGAATAAATTGGCTTTTGTAACCGTAACCAATGGGCTTCATCAACTTAATATTTATCGTCTTCCCGAAAATCTAAAAAGCGATTTTTCAAAAACAATTTATTTTGATATTGAGACCGGTAAGTTAAACCATACCGGCTCTGACGATATAACGGCATTTCGCAAGGTTCGTTACCGCGGCGGTGAAATTAAACAAGTGTTGATTTTTAAAAATGAACGGCAGATTTTTCATCCGCGCTGGCAAAATGACGATTCTAAAATTGTTTTTGATACGGCAATAGAATACGGGCGCAATCTTGGAATTTATGATTTACAGAAAAATGAGTATCGCCTGTTTTTAAGCGCTGAAGAAGAACTGCGCTACCCTGCTTTTCAACCGGATTCGCCTTATATGTATTATGCCGCAAGCAGTACGGGAATTTACAATATTTACCGTTATAATTTAGAAACCGCTGAAAAGATATTAATAACTAATATCACCGGCGGGGCAATGATGCCTTCGGTAAATAAAAACGGCTGCCTTATATATTCCTGTTATGACAGCCTCGGTTACCGTATATATGAACTTGATAATCCGCAGAAAATAGATATGGCAGCCGCTGAATATAACCCTGATTATATCCAATCTATCCCTGATAAAAATTTTGATAATACTATTAATGAAGAACCGGAAATAAAACCTTACCGCCAGACATTTGCTGATAATTTGCATATTCTTCCCCGTCTATTAATTGATTACGAGACGATTAAACCCGGTTTATATGTGATTTCTTCAGATGTGTTAGATAAATATCTGTTGATAGGCGGAGCTGCCGTTAACAGCGATTTTGATTATGACCTGTATGGATATTTTGAAATTAAAAAATTTAAACCGACCATTTTCTTCGAGGCATATAACTCTACTGCAAATATAGCGGATACTCTTAATATAGATAGGGGAGGCTACACTCTACAATTTAATAGAAAAGTAAATTTTAATTTAACTGAATTCCGGGGCGGGGTTTCCGGTCGTGTTTTTGATACGTTTGATTATAGAGCCGCTTATGTTTTAAGACGCTATAACGCCAAGATTGATCAGGACGGAATGTATGATGAAATAGGGGAAGAGTCGTGGTTACCGTTTACATTTCATTATAATTATTTAAAAGGATATGCCTTTGAATGGAGCGTTTTTACGGATATGGTTCACTCAGACCGCAATAAAAATATTAACCCTTCCGCAGGAAGATATGTTTTCTTTAAGCACAGTTTTGAGTCAAATGATTTTATAGAAGATTTTGCTCTCAGCGAGATTGGCTTAAAGGAAGTTTACAAAAATTACAGCTTCCATCAATTAACGCTTGATTGGGAAGAATTTTTCAAAAACCCGTTTCTCAATAATCATGCTTTAAGTTTGAGGCTGCGCGCGGGATATATCGACCGCCCGGTGGATAGCTTTTTTAACTTATTTGCCGGCGGTTTATTAGGGATGAAGGGCTATTCGTACTTTAGCGTTGAAGGCAGAAATAAGTTGATCGGATCAGCCTGCTACCGCTTTCCCTTGTTGCAAAACATTGACGCGAGATTGGGACATTTATATTTTGCTAAACTTTATTTCGGCGTTTTTTATGATTATGGAAACGCCTGGAGCGGTAAAGAAATTGACTGGATGGATTTTAAACGCGATATAGGATTTCAACTTCGCTTAGATACATTTTCCTATTATCTTTTCCCGACGCGCTTTTTTGCCGAAGCGGTTTATCCTTTGGATGAAGTGGTAAATCATAATGTAACGTATCAAAAAGACTGGCGTTTTTACTTCGGCGCTTTATTTGAATTTGATATAAGGGAACGTATGGGTGGTTTAATGCATGGCAATTTGTTTAAAAGGCGGGGGAGATGAGCGTAAAGCGGAGAGCGTAGAGTGGAGAATGTGTTTTGTGTTGGGAAAAGTTGTGATAGATTAGTAGTCGAAATCACAACATAAAATCCCGATTTTCGGGATGGACATTGCTTATTCCCCTCTTGGGAGGGGTTAGGGGTGGGTTTGTGTTATTCCAAATATACACTCAAATAAATTCTTTACTCCGTCACTGAGTTATTACACGATATGTTATAATTTTATTGATTCTAAATGATTATTTAATTTTTACAAAATTTCAGTTAAAAAATAAAGGTGAAGTAATGCGTAATTTAATTATTGTTTTTGTACTGTTTTCTGTCTTGTTTGTTCAGGCTGCCGATAATAAGAAGCGGGAAAACGTGCGGATAAATCCGGATAATAATAAAAGCGTATTTAATTTTAACGCTGAAAAGTATAATTTGTTAGAGCAGGCGGAAAAAGAAACAGGGGATAGTATCCAGGCTGAGCAAAAACGGGTTTCCGGTGTAAAGGCTGCTTTTATGTCTGCTTTAGTGCCTGGCGCGGGTGAGTTTTATACAAAGTCATACTGGCGCGCCGCTTTATTCGCCGCCTTGGAAATCGGCTTTTGGACGGCTAACATAATTTACGATAACAAGGGCGATAAAGAAGACGAACGCATGCGCGCTTTTGGCGACGAGCATTGGAATGAGCTGAAATACTGGTCTAAAGTCTATGCTAAAGCTTTCGAAAAGGGTATCTGGGAAGGAGACCAATTAAGTGATGATGATGACTATGATGACTATACAGCAGAAAATATTGAAATCCTGCGCCAAAAAGAATCGGAAGTTGGTTATACGCATACTCTGCCCAGAACAAAAACCCAGCAATATTATGAAATGATTTATAAATACCTGCATCAATTTGGCGTGGGCTGGGATG
>JAUXGF010000152.1 GCA_030622395.1 Calditrichaceae bacterium | reverse complement strand
TTCTCACTCCGTTCCTGCCCGCCGGCAGGCGCGGCGAAATGACATTTGCTATTATTATATTTACCTACTCAAATCTGTATAAAGCCAAAACAATTTATATTTACACAAAACAAGATAGAACCATTTATTTTAATATGCAGGCGAAACAAGAAGATTGTCAAAATCTTTACGTATATTCAAATAATGGCGGCGCATAAGGCGGTTGGATTTCATATTGATAAGAGCTAAATAAAATTCCTTACGTATCATTTTTCTGGAAACTTTAATTTTATCCGTGCCTAACAAAGCCAGCGTATTTTCCTGTATTTTCTGCAAAGTGCGCATCGCCCAAAAAAGAGGCAGGATACAAAACAAACGGATGCGCGACTCCTCTTTAGGAATCAGCAGTATATAATCTAAAGCCCGGTCAAGGTGTTTCACTGCATTTTGCATCAATTCATTAAAAAGTTTTTCCGCTCGTTCGGCATTATCCTTTTCAAAAATAGAGCTGCGCGTTAAGCGGTATTTAGCCAACAGCTCATCGGGAATATATGACTGTCCTCTTTTTAAATCCGTACTCATGTCGCGGATGATATTAACCATTTGCAACCCCTTGCCAAAGGATTCGGCAAAGTGTTCCATTTTATTTTTGATAGCCGGAGTAATTTTTTTCGAATAATAAGAAAAAAGCTCGGTCAGTAGGTACCCAACGGTGCCGGCTACATAATATGTATATTCGTCTAATTCTTTCATGGTGTTTAAAAAAGCAAAGCGTCTTCTTTTTGATGATTGAGCGTATTTGCGCATGCCAAGGGACATTTCTATAACCCATTTACCAATGTGCTTTTGTACTCGTTCGGAAAATGAATGAAAAACGCTCAACACTATTGGTAAATTATAAACAAGCTCGTCATCAGCGGTTTCTTTTGGCAGGGTAGTGACCATTTTCATAAAAGATTCGACCGCCTCAGGATTTTGTTTTTGAAAAATTTGGGCGAAAGTCTGGAGCATTAGTTCTTTCTGATTTATTGAATGAGCGTTGCTGTCTTCAACTGTATCGGCAATGCGGCAAAGAAGATAAGCGGCTGTAACAGGCGTATTAAGACGCTTAGGCAGCATGCGTATTGTTGGGGCAAAAGTCCGCGAAACACGCGGCAGCATTTCTATACAATATTGTATATTAGATTGCATTTACAAGTTTCTCCTGACAGGATCTATAAATTTTAAAAAGTCTTTTAATGTAAGAAATTTTTTAGCATTAATAAAGTAGTAACATTTTTTTATGGCAGAACTTCAGCTACGGGTGGGAACTCTTTATAAAAACCGTCCCGATTAACAGGGCGTTGCAGAACCCTTAAAAAGCCTTAAAAGGCCAAGAGATTGGTTTTTTTACTTCATTTGTCCCCGACTTAAAAGTCGGGGCTATTCATTTTAAATTCAATAGGTTATGGTGGAATGAATAGCCCCGAGCTTCAGCTCGGGGATCACATGATCCCTTGATTTTTAGGGCTTTAGCCCCATTCTGCAACACCCTGTTAATCGGCAGGCAGGTCATTCGTTCTTGTATCAGAGTTAAACGCAGCGGTCTCTTATACGGGGTGACGCCTCGTTAATCTTTGTAACGAATTCATATACTCGCCTGTAACTGATAGTTGGTTTGCAAAATATCAGGAAATCATTTATCTTAATTAGCGCCTGAATGAAAAAACGCTTTTTTCGTCCAGGCGCTATGTAAATTTATAAAAACGGGATATGATGTTTTTAAACGAACTTATCTTAAGCAATTTAATCCGCTCTTTAAACTTTACGCGGGCGCTTAATCTTATCAAAACAGGCAGTTCATTTTTGCTTTCGGCTTTGCTTAAGCGCAATATCTTATGGGGCAGACCGGCGGTTTTAACTATTGAACCAACCAATATCTGCAATTTACGCTGTCCTTTGTGTACGACCGGCGCCGGCGAAATGAAACGCGCCCCTGGAAAAATGAGTTTAGATACCTTCAAAACTATTATTGATAAAATGGGCAATGATATTTTCTTTTTGCTTTTGTACCACCAGGGCGAGCCGTATCTTAATAAACATTTTTTAGACTTCGTTAAATTGGCAAAATCAAAAAACATTTATTGCACTACCAGCACCAACGCTCATTATTTCAGCGAACAAAATATAAACGATACGATTGATTCAGGATTGGATAGTATGATTATTTCTTTAGACGGAGCGACCCAGAAAACTTTCAAAAAATATAGGATTATGGGCAATATCGAAAAGGTAATTGACGGAACGCGCCGTTTCATGGAAATTAAAAAGGAACGTAAAAGCAAAACCCCGCTTATCGCCGCACAGTTTTTAGTAATGAAGCACAATGAACATGAGCTGCCCGCCGTTAAAAAATTAGCTAAAGAAATTGGGATCGACCGGCTTTTAATAAAGACTATCGAGGTGCGCTCTATAGAGGAAGCAAAACTCTGGCTGCCTGTTAATGATAAATACCGCCGCTATAATTTTGACGGTAATACTTTAAAGGTGAAAAACAGCGATAAAAAATCATGCCCCCGCCCCTGGCTTTCAACTTTAATTAATTGGGACGGCTCTGTTGTTCCTTGTTGTTTTGATAAGAACGGCGATTATGAAATGGGGAATATAAATAATGTAAACAAATTAGATGATATTTGGAGAAGTGAAAAATTTAAGAAATTCAGATATAAACTTTCTACTGATCGCAAGAGCATTGATATTTGCCGTAACTGCAATCAGGGTTTCGGCGGCTTTATACCGGAGTTTTCTTTAAAGAGAAAGAAATAAACGTACTATTTTGGTCTTTGGTGGGAAATTATTTTTTATGTATATTTTGGAATAATACAAACCCACCCCTAACCCCTCCCCCCGATGAATCGGGATTTCCGCTTCGCTCCAACAAGAGGGGAATTGACAAGTCGAGGGGTTAGGGGCAGGTTAAAGCCTGATACAATATTCTACTCATAATATCTGAGGTATTACTATGAATCTATCAGCCATGCATTTAATAGTTGTATCTATTGCCGGATTTTTTATCAGTTTAATTGTGCATATTTTAGCTGTCTTGAATATCTATACACCGCCTAATTTCGTTACTATATTGCTGACGGCCGGGATTATCATCGTCTGGTTGGAGTCAAGTAAAAATGTAAGACGGGTATTTAAGCAAAACGAGGCGGTCAACCCATGGAAAAAAGCCTTTGCCGTTTGTCCAGTCCCGATAAAATATTTAACCTGTTTTTTGATTCTATATGCTTTGATTAATTTTGGATTTATTATGTCCTTTAAGGGCGGCGAGGGTTATATTGACACTTCAATTTCATTCCAAAAAGTGCGGGGCATTTCAGGGTTTTGGCTGGCGTTTTACGCGTTGGGATTATCCATAGGTTATTCAATACATAATTTTCAAATCAACTCTAAAAAGAAGGTTTAAAATATGCAGGCTGCGCCGATTAAAATCCTTTCCAAACAACCCAATTTGCAAGTTACAATTTTTGCCGTCATGTCCAAACTGGCAAATGATTATCAAGCTATTAATCTTTCGCAGGGCTTTCCGGATTTTGACTGCGACCCGGAATTAATTGAACTGGTTAATAAATACATGAAACAGGGCCGCAATCAATACGCTCCTATGCAGGGGGTAATGGCTCTGCGTGAGCGGCTTGCGGAAAAAATAGAAAATTGCTATGGCGCTGTTTACAATCCTGAAAACGAAATAACTGTTACAGCCGGCGCTACGGAAGCTCTCTATGCCGCCATCACGGCAGTAGTTCATCCGGGCGATGAAGTGATTGTTTCTGAGCCCTGGTACGACGCTTATGTGCCGGCAATCGAATACAACGGCGGCATTCCAATCTATGTAAAATTAAAACATCCGGATTATCATATTGACTGGGATAAGGTTAAGCGGGCTGTTACTGACAAAACCCGTTTGATCATTCTCAATTCGCCGCATAATCCAACGGGCTCGGTTTTAAAAGAATCTGATATTGAACAATTAAAGCGTTTGGTTCGGAACACGGATATCATTTTATTAAGCGATGAAGTTTATGAGCATATCATATTTGATAATCTTATCCACTACAGTTTATGCCGCTATCCCGAATTGGCGGAAAGAAGTATGGTGATCAGTTCATTTGGTAAAACCTATCATACAACCGGCTGGAAGGTCGGCTATTGCGCGGCGCCCAAAGAGTTAATGATTGAATTTCAAAAAGTACATCAATTTTTAACTTACGCTGTAAACACGCCTGTCCAATTTGCTTATGCGGAATTTTTAAAACGCCAGGAACCGTATCAGGAATTAAGCGCTTTTTATCAGGCAAAACGAGATACATTTGCCGGGTTGGTTAAAGACTCTCACTTTAAGCTGCTGCCCTGTAAAGGATCATATTTTCAACTGCTGGATTATTCAAACATTACCTACGAATCCGAATTTGATTTTGCAGTCAGGCTGACTAAAGAATTTAAAGTGGCTTCTGTTCCCACATCGGCGTTTTACAACCAAAAGGATAACAATCATGTACTGCGTTTTTGTTTTGCTAAAAAAGATCAAACCTTAAAACAAGCGGCGGAAAGATTATGCAAGATTTAACCGTAACCATCATTCAGGCGAATTTGGTTTGGGAGAATGTGCCCCAAAATCTGTCCCAATTTGACGCTAAAATCAAATCTATTTCCGAGCAGACGGATTTAATCATTTTGCCGGAAATGTTCAGTACAGGTTTTAGTATGAACGCCAAACAATTAGCAGAGGAAGCGGACGGTAAAACTGTTAACTGGCTGCGGGAAAAATCGGCAAAGAAAAAAGTTGATTTAGCGGGCAGCGTGATTATCAAAGAACACGACAGCTATTTTAACCGCTTGTACTGGGCGAAACCGAACGGCAAGCTGTTTTATTATGATAAGCGTCATTTATTCCGCATGGCAAAAGAACACGAGGTTTACAGCGCCGGAAATGAGAATATAATCGTAAAATTAAAAGGCTGGCGCATTCGTCCGTTTATTTGTTATGATTTGCGTTTCCCCGTATGGTCGCGCAACTTGGACAATCAATACGATATGGCGGTTTATATAGCCAACTGGCCGGAAAAGAGAGCGCATCACTGGCGGGCGTTATTATTGGCGCGGGCTATTGAAAATCAGGCTTATGTGATTGGCGTAAACCGCGTTGGCAAAGACGGGCTGGGCGTCAGTTACAGCGGCGATTCCATGATTATTAATCCTATCGGCAACATACTTGTTCATAAACGCAAAAGCGAAGCCATCCATACCGAGCAGCTTTCTTATCTGACATTAGAAAATTTCCACAAAAAATTTCCTGCATGGATGGACGGCGACAAGTTTGAGGTATTGTTTTAAATAAAAAGGGATGCTGGATTCCCCAGGGGTCGCTGCGCGAGAAGATTAAAGATTAAAGGAAGTAGGGATTTGGAATTAGGAATTAGGAACTTGGAATTGGGAATTGGGCGCTTGTGAGTTGAATTTGTGAAAAATTGTTAAGAATAATTTTTCTTGTATCAGAGTTAAGCTGAATAATTCTTTAGTCCCAGCGGGACGAAATGTTTGTAGGAAAAGATATCCCCCAAAGAATGGTAAGCCCGCCAGCCGGCGGGCGGTATGAAATTTTTAATTGGTGACTGCCTTGCCTCCCGATTAACAGGCTGTTGCAGCATGGTGTTTCCCCTGTCATTTCGAGGATCTTCTAACGATCCCGAATCGTCGGGATATTGTTATATAGACGTTATATCCCGATTCTCGGGACACTCCGTTCGCGCCGCAGGCGTCTCTATGGGAAAATAACATTTTAGGTGTCCTACAACAGCCTGTTAATCGGGACGGCGCCTGAAGCGGAGGCAGGGAAAAAGTATAAGATCGTAAATCGTTGATCGGAAATCGTAAATCAAAAGAGAAGTACGAGTGGTGATTGGTGATTTAAGATTTAAGAAGTGAAAGATCGAAGATCATAAATCGTTAGAAGTTAAACAATATTCTTTAATCCGCTCAACCTGAACTGTTGGAAGAAAAATGAACGCTGACTATCATATACATACAAAATTATGCAAACATGCCCGGGGAGAGATGGAAGAGTATGTTGAGCAAGCTCTCCGTATTGGCTTAAAAGAAATTGCTTTCACCGACCACATTCCTTTGCCGGATAATTTTGATACTGCCCACCGTATGGCATATCATGAATTGGAAGGATATGTAAATAAAATTCAGCAATTGCAAAAAAGCTATCCGGATATAATTATAAAGACTGGAATAGAAGCGGATTTTTATGACGGTTTCGAAGATTATCTATATCAGACTCTAAACCGTTTTCAGTTTGATCTTGTAATCATGGCGGTTCATTTTGTTAAAGGATGGGGCAAGAGCAATTGGGCTTTTTCATATTATTTCCCGGATAAAAGTTTAAAGCAAATTTATTCGGAATATTTGCAGGCTGTAAAGCGCGGGATAAATACCGGATTATTTAATATTGTCGGGCATCTTGACCTGATTAAAT
This sequence comes from Calditrichaceae bacterium, assembly GCA_030622395.1. Taxonomy (GTDB): domain Bacteria; phylum Calditrichota; class Calditrichia; order Calditrichales; family Calditrichaceae; genus JAUXGF01. The sequence goes on along the minus strand of JAUXGF010000152.1, from coordinate 412 downwards.
CGGAGGATTATTCGGTTTTGGAACTTAATGAAAACGAGGTAAAAGATATCCTGCAAGCGGCTAAAGAACAAAATATGGCGGTAGAGTTAAATACATCCGGTTTGTGTAAAAGTATTAATGAAATTTATCCCAATTTAAACATGCTGCCGATGATAGCTGAAAAGGATTTGCCGATCACCTTTGGCTCGGACGCGCACCAGCCGGAGCGGGTCGGTTTTTACTTTAATGAACTGAGGGAAGATATTGCCGTTTACCCATCATTAAAATATGCGCGGTTTGAAAACAGGCAGATCAATACTATCCTGCAAAATAAGATTATTTGTTAAAATTGGGCGGGATTTTTAACAGCTTTAGACACACTCAAAAATTTCTTGTACCAGAGGCGCCGTGCTTCCGAACACACCTCCCTTCA
>JAUXGF010000418.1 GCA_030622395.1 Calditrichaceae bacterium | reverse complement strand
AATCGCTTAGAAGGGCGGCATGATTTAAATTATAAGATCGAAAACGGGTGATGGGATCATTCTCGTCTTCTCTGCCGTGTTCTTCAGAAACCTGACCACCGCAAGCGACAATAAGAAATATTTCAGAAGACCGCCAGGCGCCCATGCATTTTTCTAATAGAAACGATTCCGCTTCAGACACTATAAAGGGAGGCGAACCGTCTATGGCAACGCCGATTAAGGTTTGTACTTCCAATCCCAGATTAAGGCGGCTCCAACCAAGCTTTGCAGTAACGTCATATAAAAGTTTTTTACCAATTATTTTTTCAGCACGGATAAAATCATTATGTAAAGACGATAAAATACCCGGAACAGGCTGAAACCAGAGCAGATCCATATGGGTAGCGCGGGTGTATGCAAGATAGGGAACAAAAAACTTGTAATATTCTTTGCCCAGCACGATTTCCGCCACATCAGGCGGAACGGCTTTTCCAGAGCTGTCTAACAGCCGGGCAGCCAGCCGGCGCAGGTCCATATTATCTTCTTCCAGATACAGCGCCAGGAACGGGTCTTTATAGCGGAATCCCTCTCCCGGATCATAACGCTTGATAAGCGATTGGATATCAAGCATCGCCTCTGTTTCGGTAAAGGGTGTTCTTTCTATGTTCATCCGCCCGGCCAGGAATTGGATAAAGTCAAGGGTTATTTTTAGAATTCCTTTTTCAGCTAACCGAACGGCGTATTTGAGCGCGCGCAGTGCCAGGTTTTTATCACGGGCGCTAAGCATCGCTTTTGTGAAAGGGAGTGGATCAGGGCTTTTCACTGCCGTTTCTTCCAGGAAAGTAAAAAGATGTTCGGCAATAGGGCCGGATCGTTTTTGAAGCAGGGGGAATAGCGGCTCTAAATCGGAAATTGTTGATTTGGGAAGCGGTTCCCGGCAAAGCAGGCGAAGTTTATCACAGTCTTTTTTTACCTGATTGGGGCGACCAGTTACGAGGTTGAACTGACCAATTATGGACCTGATAAGGTGATCATTGGAATCGGTTATCTTTTCAGGCTGAACGGATTTTTGTTTTGTCTTTGCCATCTTGCTATGCACCTGATTACCCGGCAGGCGGATTAGCCTACTGATTAAAGCTTCTCCTTTTTCTTTGTCATGTATCAAATTCCTGCATAAAATAAATAATAGACTATTATTGTAACAAAAACTCCCACAAGAAGGTTCATAATTGTCCCGGTTTATAAAAAAACAGAAAAGCAATATCCACCCGGATTATATACCATCAAGTTCGTCTGATAGCCGATCGGCGTGGCAAAAGATGATGAAGCGGCAATAGCAATGATGATCATAAACGGTCTTGGGTCAAGGTTCAAGTGAATAGCGGTCGAAAGAGCGATGGGAAAAATCAGAGCAGCAGCGGCATTATTGGTGATTAATTCCGTATACAGGCTTGTTATGAAGAATATCCCGGCTATAATCCCGATAATACCAAAACCACCCAGAGAATTAATCAGATAAGTAGCGAAAATATCGGCAATGCCGGAATTGGCAATGGCTTTTCCGATCCCGAAGGCGGAAGCGATAACGATCAGCACATCAAAATCAATAGCATTTTTTGCGTCGCCATAACTGATGATCTTTGTCAGAATCATTATCCCGGCTGTAATGGCCGCGGCAATGAGCATGGATTTAATTAAACCGGTTGTTACGGTTATAATCATTAAGGTTATGAGTATTAAAGCAAAATTTCCCTTTTTCTTTGGTTTTGAGTATTCTTTGATACTTGTAGATACCAGAGAAAAATCGGTTGAGTGGTACCATTTGCGCTCAAAATCATTTTTAGCTAAAAGGAACAAGGTATCATTAGGCTGCAATACAATATCGCCAACTTTCTTTTCGATGCGTTTACCGCTGCGGTGGATACCCAGGATAACGGCGTCGTATTTTGTACGAAAGCCACTGTCTCTAACTGTTGATCCCAGTAAGGGAGAAGAATTAGACACAACCGCCTCAAAGGTTCTGAATTTATCGGAATCAATATTCTTCAAATCAAAATCAGCGTCTTTTAAAACATGAAGACCCGGTGTTTTTTGCAGGTCATAAATGGTTTCCGGCAGTCCGGTAAAAAAAAGCGTGTCATTATATAATATTTTTTCTTCAGGTGTAACCGGGGCAATCTCATTACCGTTTCGGACAATTTGAAAGAGAAACAGACCGCGCAGGTGGCGCAAGTTAGCCTCTTCGATAGACTTGCCGATATGCGGGTAATCCTTGTCCACTTTCATTTCGATTACAAATTCGCGCGTGGATTCGCCAAATTGGGCCATTATATCTTTCCTTTCCGGCAGCAGGTGATATCCACCTAAAGAGAAATAGATGATACCAATAATAGCGACCGGAAGGCCGATCTTGCCAATCTCAAAAAATGAAAATCCTTCCAGACCGGAATCCAACAATAAGCCATGCACAACCAGATTGGTGCTGGTACCGATAAGCGTGCAAATTCCGCCTAATATTGCTGCATAAGAGAGCGGAATTAAAAATTTTGAAGCGGCAAGATTATTTTTTTTAGACCATCTTTTGATAACGGGAATTAATGAGGCGACAATTGGTGTGTTATTTAAAAAAGCGGAAAAAAAAGCAACCGGCATCATTAATCGAAAATAAATCCATTTATCGGCTTTATTCCCAATAAATTTTTCAATGGCCAATCCGAATGTGGTTGAGCTTTGCAGGGCACCGGCTACTATAAACAATACACCGACAGTTAACATACCTTGATTGGAAAAGCCTGAAAACGTCTCATCAATAGAAACGATGTCTCCCAAGTAGAGTGCTATAAGAGCGCAAAATATGATTAGCGATGGTTTATAGATTTCTTTAACCAGTGAGATAGTCATTAAAATGATGACCGCTGCAGTGTAATAAATTTCAAACATTTAGTTTCCGTAATTAAAAAAAATTTGCAAAATTCTTATTGCTTCATTATACTACATAAAATCTACTAATTTAATAGACTAAATAGAATATACAACTTGTTATCAAAAAAATCAAAATATGCTATTATTGCTTTAATTCATTTGGCAAAACGTTATGGTGATGGACCGATAATAATCGGCAGGATCGCAGAGGATGAAAATATCCCTAAAAAATTTTTAGAAGGTATTTTGTATGAATTAAAAAACTCTGGTATTGTCAATAGTCAGCGTGGTAAAAGTGGTGGATATTATTTGATTAAAAAACCACAGGAAGTGTATCTGGCCCAAATCATGCGTCTGTTCGACGGGCCTATCGCCCTTATACCCTGCGTTACCTATCAGTATTATGAACCTT
>JAUXGF010000367.1 GCA_030622395.1 Calditrichaceae bacterium | reverse complement strand
TGCGGATGGGCAAAGTAGAGCCCCGATACCGAAGCAGCCGGATACATGGCATAATTTTCAGTAAGCGTAATAGAAGTATGATCAGTGACTTTCAGCAGATCGAACAAAAGCCGCTTTTCAGTATGATCCGGGCAGGCGGGATAGCCGGGCGCCGGGCGGATGCCCTGATGTTTATTATTGGTCAATTTCTTGTCGCCGTTGTCTTCAGCAAGAGCATAACCCCAATATTCTTCTTGGGTCAATTCATGCATCAGTCCGGCAAACGCTTCAGCTAATCTATCGGCAAGCGCCTTTGCCATGATGATATTATAATCGTTTTGATCTTTCTCAAACTGCTTTAATAGATTTTCAATACCAATGCCGGTTGTTACGGCAAATCCACCGATATAATCCTTTAAACCACTTTCCTTTGGAGCGATAAAATCTGCCAGCGCCATATTTTTACCGTTATTTGTTTTTCTTATTTGCTGACGCAGGGTATGAAAAATAGCCAGCGTTTGATTGCGGTTATCATCCGCATATACTTCAATATCATCCGCCAGACTGTTAGCGGGGAAAAATCCGATAACCGCCCGCGCTGTAAGGAGCTGATCTTTAATGATTTTTTCCAGTAAGGTTTGAGCGTCATGGAGTAATTTTTTAGCCTCATTGCCGGATTTCTTATCTTCTAAAATTTCAGGGAAGCGTCCTTTTAATTCCCATACCGAAAAAAATGCTTTCCAATCAATGTGTTCACTGATTTGCTTAAGAGGAAAATCATGAAACGCTTTAACGCCGGGAAAGGATGGTTTGGTTATTTTTGTTTTTTGCCAGTCAATAGAAAATTTATTTGCGCGCGCTTCTTCAATAGTTATTAATTGTGCCCCGGCTGTTTTTTGATGATGCCGCCTGCGTATCTCTGTATAATTATCATTAACGGCGTTAATGAAACCGTCTTTCTTTTGCGGATTTAATAGTTTGCTTACGATTGAAACGGAACGTGAAGCGTCGGTAACATAAATTGTATGTCCATCATACTCAGGATCAATTTTGACGGCGGTGTGTGCTTGTGAGGCGGCGGCGCCTCCGATTAAAAGCGGAATAGAAAATTTACGCCGTTTCATTTCTTTTGCCACGTGTGCCATTTCATCTAATGACGGGGTGATTAATCCGCTCAATCCAATTATGTCTACTTCTTTTTCTATAGCCGTTTTTAAGATTTCATCGGCGGGCGCCATTACGCCGGCGTCGATGATCTCATAGTTGTTGCAGCCTAAAATTACGCCGACAATATTTTTTCCAATGTCGTGTATATCCCCTTTAACAGTGGCTAATAATATTTTTCCTTTACTGGTAACCCCAGCCTTAGCTTGTTCTTTTTCTATAAAAGGATTTAGATATTCGACTGCTTTTTTCATTACGCGTGAGCTTTTAACAACCTGCGGTAAAAACATTTTTCCAGAGCCAAACAGATCGCCGACGGTATTCATACCATCCATTAACGGTCCTTCGATTACGCGGATCGGATCGCTAAACTTAATGCGGGCTTCTTCGGTATCCTGTTCGATATATTCGACAATACCCTTTAGCATCGCGTGAATAAGGCGCTTTTCAACCGGTTCCTTTCGCCAGCCGCGGTCGTCCGTTTTTGTTTTGGTTTTTAATTTGACTGTTTCGGCAAATTTAACCAAACGGTCCGTAGCGTCGGTGCGGCGGTTAAAAAGAACGTCTTCTGTTAGCTGCAGCAAATCTTTAGGAATATCTTCATAAACGGTAATTTGACCGGCGTTAACGATTCCCATATCCATTCCAGCCTGGATAGCATGATAAAGGAAAGCCGAGTGCATTACCTCCCGTATAGTATTGTTTCCGCGAAAAGAAAAAGAAAGATTGCTCACTCCGCCGCTCACCAAAACATGCGGTAATGCAGCTTTTATTTGCCGCGCCGCTTCAATATAATTGACGGCGAAATTATTATGCTCTTCAATGCCTGTAGCTACGGCGAATATATTTGGATCAAAAATAATATCCTGAGATGGGAACCCTGCTTTTTCAGTCAGAATTTTATAGGCGCGCAGACATATATTAACCTTGCGTTCAATTGTCTCCGCCTGCCCCTTTTCGTCAAAAGCCATAACGACTACCGAAGCGCCGAAACGCCTGGCTTCTTTAGCGTGTTCAATAAAGGTTTGCTCGCCTTCTTTTAAACTGATCGAATTGACAATACATTTACCCTGTATACATTTCAGTCCTTGATTAATGACTTGCCATTTAGATGAATCGAGCATGATTGGCAGGCGCGCGATATCCGGCTCGGAAGCTAATAAATTGAGAAAGCGAATCATAACGGCTTCTGAATCGATAAGCGCTTCATCCATATTAATATCCAGTATTTGGGCGCCGTTTTCCACTTGATCCCGCGCTACTTCAAGAGCTTTTTCATAATCGCCGTCAACGACCAGTTTAGCAAAACGCCGTGATCCGGTTACATTGCATCGTTCGCCGATATTGATGAAATTACTGTCCGGCATAATAGTCAACGGCTCAAGACCGCTTAATTGAGGATGAACCGTTATTTCCGGTAATTTTCTCGGCGGGATATTATCTAACAATTCGGCAATTTTTTGAATATGATCCGGTGTGCTTCCACAGCATCCACCGGCAATATTTATAAATCCGCTTTGGGCAAATTCACCCAATACTTCCGCCATTTGTTCGGGGGTTTCATCATAAGCGCCAAATTCATTTGGCAGACCGGCGTTGGGGAAAACGCTTATATACACCGGGGCAAGCCGGCTGATTTCTTCAATATAGGGACGCATTTGTTTTGGCCCAAACGAACAGTTAACCCCTATACTCAATAGATCGGCATAGTTGACTGAAATCCAGAAAGCCTCCAGGGTTTGTCCTGATAATGTCCGTCCGCTTTTATCTGTTATTGTAACTGAAAGCATAATCGGAATGCGCCCGCCGTATTTTTCAAAATAGTCTTCAATAGCGTAAAGGGCTGCTTTGGCGTTTAACGTATCAAAAATTGTTTCAACTAACAGGAAGTCAACTTTCCCATCCATTAAACCGCGTACTTGCTCATAATAACCCGCAACCATATCATCGAATCTGACCTGGCGGTAACCTGGATCATTAACATCTGACGACATGGATAAAGTTCGATTAGTCGGGCCCATGGATCCGGCGACAAAGCGGGGTTTATGCGGATTTGAAGCGCTGAATTTATCGGCTGTTTTGCGGGCAATGCGGGCGGAGGCTAAATTTAGATCGTAAACAATATCCGCCATCCGGTAGTCCTGCATGGAAATGCCGTTAGCGTTAAAAGTGTTGGTCTCAATAATATCAGCCCCGGCTTGCAGGTAGCTGGAGTGAATTTCTTCGATTATCTGCGGCTGGGTTAGAGACAGCAAATCGTTATTGCCTTTTAAATCTATTGTATAGCCGGAAAATTGTTTTCCGCGAAAATCGGTTTCTTGCAAGTTATATGTTTGGATCATAGTTCCCATAGCGCCGTCCAATATCAGAATGCGATTCTTTAGCAGATTATGTACCGGATGTTCCGGATAAAAACGTTCTTTAATATTTTGTGTCATATTCTTTTCTATAATAATTTAATATTTTTTACCCGCCTCAGCCGGACGGGTTTGGAATTTAACATTAAAAATCTTAGACGCTATTTATTTTTAATGTTTTGATTTGAAAGTATTAATATGCGTTTGATAAGTCAAGAATGAAATGTAATAAGTAGTAAAACCTCACGGGTCTATTCGGGACTTCACCCTCGTAGCAGAGATTAACAAAGTGGCCCGCCTCCGCCTCAGGCGGACGGTCTCT
>JAUXGF010000240.1 GCA_030622395.1 Calditrichaceae bacterium | reverse complement strand
CTTTTCCTATCCATTTTATCCCGATAAACAGGGTGTTGCTCTAGTGTTTTTCCTGTCATTTCGAGGATCTTTTAACGTTCCCGAATCGTCGGGATATTGTTATTATTGACGTTATATCCCGATTCTCGGGACACTCCGTTCGAAATGACATTTTGGGTGTTCTGCAACAGCCTGTAAATCGGGATTCCTTGTTTTGCTACGTCGAAATGACAGGAAAACACTATACTACAACACCCTGCTGGTCAAGAAATGTTTCTTTGTTTTTTAGTTAATAAAGAGAATAACAGAGCGCCGAAATGTCAAAGTAATGATCTTCATCAATACTCCAATACTCCATCATTCCAATCTTCCAACAATTCATCAATTCCCGCCATAGGCGGACAGGCATCAATTTATCAAAGACCTCAAAGGTTTGGGAAAACCTTTGAGGTCTTTCCCCAATCTTACAATATATATCTGCTTAGATCCTCATCTTCTACAATTGATTTGAGCGTTGATTTAACTTTATTACGATCAATTGATATTTTGTCGTATTTCTTTTCAGGGATATCAAATAAAATTTCTTCTAATAGCGTGGTCATAATTGTATGCAGCCTTCTGGCGCCGATGTTTTCGGTTCTGCTGTTGACCATAGTGGCAATACTGGCAACTTCCCGGATGGCGCTGCCTGTAAATTTTATTTCCACATTTTCGGTTTTTAAAAGGGCTTTATATTGTATTATTAATGCGTTTTTCGGTTCGGTTAAAATACGCACAAAATCATCCTCGGAAAGGCTGTTAAGTTCAACGCGAATGGGGAAGCGTCCCTGAAGCTCGGGTATCAGATCGGATGGTTTGCTGACGGTGAAAGCGCCCGAGGCTACAAAAAGTATGTGGTCGGTTTTAACCATTCCGTATTTAGTAATCACCGAAGTGCCTTCAACCACAGGGAGCAGATCGCGTTGCACGCCTTCGCGGGAAACATCCGGTCCGTGTTTGCCGGAAGATCCCCCGGCAATTTTATCAATTTCATCAAGGAAAACAATACCGGAATTTTCAACCTGTCTTATAGCAATACGAACAACCTCTTCCATATCAATCAATTTTTGGGCTTCCTGCTGAGTAATTATCCTTATGGCTTCGGCGACTGTTGTTTTGCGTTTTTTTACTTTTTTAGGCATCATACCGCCAAAGATTTCCTGGATATTTAAACCCATTTCTTCAATGCCTAAAGGTGAAAAGATTTGCATCATGGGCATGTTATCAGAAGGCACATCAATATCGATTTGACGTTTATCTAAAGCGCCTTTCAATAATTGCGCCCGTAATTTTTCGCGTGTTCGTTGATGGCGCAGCTCTAATTCATCGCTTTCATTCATTTCACCTACAGGCTTTGTTTTTTTAGAAATTGGCGGCAGCAGGATGTCCAATACTCTTTCGATAGCAAGTTCATAAGCTTTATTTTTGACAGATTGGGTTTTTTCTTCACGAGCCATTTGCACGCTGATTTCAACCAGGTCGCGGATAATAGATTCCACGTCGCGACCAACGTAACCCACTTCGGTAAATTTGGACGCTTCCACTTTAATGAAAGGCGCTTGAGCCAGTTTTGCCAGCCGGCGGGATATTTCCGTTTTGCCAACGCCGGTAGGTCCGATCAGGATAATATTATTAGGCATAATTTCATCTCGTAGGTCATCTTCAACCTGCTGCCGGCGCCAGCGGTTGCGCAAAGCTATTGCCACCATCTTTTTTGCCCGGTCTTGCCCGATAATATATTTATCCAGTTCTTTGACAATCTGGTGAGGCGTTAATTCTTCTATTTTCATCTTTATAAACTCCTTTTATAGTACCTCAACGTTAATGTTAGAATTTGTATAAATGCAGATTTCGGAAGCTGTTTTAAGCGCTTCCCGTGCGATTTCCTCGGCGGTCAGATTTGAATATTTAACCAGGCTGCGGGCTGCGGCAAGGGCGAAAGGCCCGCCTGAACCAATTGCGGCTATTCCGTCGTCCGGTTCGATTATATCGCCTGTGCCTGAAATAATAAAGGCGTTATTTTTATCTAGTACAGCCAGCAATGCTTCAAGGCGGCGCAGATAACGATCGGAACGCCAATCCTTTGCCAGCTCCACTGCGGCTTTGGGCAGATTGCCTGAATATCGTTCCAGTTTTTCTTCAAAACGTTCAAAAAGGGTAAAGGCGTCAGCAGCGGCGCCTGCAAATCCGCCTAAAATTTTATTGTTGTAAAGACGGCGTAGTTTTTGAGCGGAACCCTTCATTACTGTGGCGCCGACAGTCACCTGACCATCGCCGGCAAGAGCTACCTGACCTTTGTGACGGATGCCAAGTATAGTTGTGGCATAAATTTTATTAGATTCATATTCGTGCATATTTTAACCTTTTATATATTGTTTATTAATAAATGTATTTACGGCATGAATTGAGATGAAAAGAATCTTAAAAGATAAAAAAGATAGAATTTCATTCAATTATATTCCACGGCGCAAACGTGCAACGGGAATCTGAAGCTGCTCGCGATATTTAGCTACGGTTCGACGCGCAATAGGGAATCCTTCTTCTTTAAGTAAAACGGAAATTTTATCATCGCTAAATGGTTTTTTAGAACTTTCCCGCTCAATTATTTCTTTAATCCGATTTTTTATTTTAAGGGTCGAAATTTCTTCGCCGTCTTCGGTTTCAATACGTTCATTAAAAAAGTATTTTAATTCATATACGCCGTAATCCATTTGAACATATTTGCCGTTGGCGACTCTGCTTACTGTGGAAATATCCATTTCAATTATTTCGGCAATTTCACGCATAATTAAAGGATTTATGTATTCCGGTCCTTTATCAAAAAAATCGTACTGTTTATGAATGATAGCTTCCATTACTTTGAGCATAGTCATTTTACGCTGATAGATTGATGAAATAAACCAGCGCGCAGACTCTACTTTTTTACGAATATATTTCCGCGTTTCTTTATCCGTTCCCTTTTTATCAAAAAGCATCTTTTTGTATGTCGAGCTTATGCGCAGCGGCGGAACGTTCCAATCATTCAAATTTACGATAAATTTATCATCAACTTTTTCCACCATAAAGTCGGGCACAATATAATTACTGAGTGTGTCAAACAAACCTTCGCCGGGCTTGGGATTCAATTTTATAATTTGGCCAATGCCTTCCTGAAGTTGTTCTTTTGATATTTGAGAAGAATCTATAATCTTTTCATAACGTTTGTTTTTAAAATTTTCAAAATGATCATTTAGAATTGCCAGCGCGATAGGATTCGGATTATCCTGCTCTTCCATTTGAACAATCAAACATTCTTTTAAATTACGGCTGCCGACTCCTGTTGGATTTAATGTTTGTATATTTTTGAGCGTCTTTTCAACCGTATCCATATCAGTCTCGAAAATTTCAGTAACATTATCCAATGAAAGCGACTGATCAAGGTAACCGTCGTCTCTGATATTCCAAATTAAATATTCGCCGATTGTGTATTCTTTATCATTTAACGGGAGCATATACAGTTGTTCTAATAAATGTTCCTGAAGGGATGGAACGCTTTTTTCCGGACGATCATACTCTTCTTTATTTTTATCTCTGGGTATGCGGATCTCATAAGAGTCTTCATCATTTAAAAAGTTCTCGAGGTCGTTGTCTTTTTGGGCTTCTTCTAATTCTTTACGGTCGTATTCATCGTCTTTAGAATTATTATTATCGATTAATTCTAAATCTTCGGCAATTTCTTCATCCTCTTCCGCTGTGTTTTCGATGATTTCTTCCTGATTAATTTCTTCGTCTTCGCCTTCTTCCAAAACAGGATTAATTTCTAATTCGCTTTTAATTTTTTGCTCCAGGCTCAAAAGGGGGAGCTGCAAAAGCGTTGAAAGCAAAATCTGCTGAGGAGTCAAACGCTGTTCCAAGCGAAGATTTTGAGAAAGACTAATCATAAAACGCTAAACCTTAAAGTTTGTACCATTTAGATTGAAAAAGATTAAATTATTAAAATTGTATCAATTGGCATAATTTATGTATGAAATTATATATTTTAAAGAAAAGAATCAAGATATAAAATTCAGAAAATGTAAAAGTTTAGATATAGATGGGATTTTTGGATTGAACTCGTTATAAAGATTAACGAAGCATCACCACGTATCAGAGACCGCTACGCTTAACTCTGATACAAGAGCGGAGTGGTCTTCGTAACGAGTTTCACCTGGTACAACGATATGAGGGTTATTCTAAATATAAACCTCAAAATACCCAACCAATAACCAACCCGTTGCGTTTGTTTAATTTTCATTTCCAAACAGGATTGGCATAACAATAAATACATCCATAAAAACAGGGCTGAGCCTGGTAATCGCCGACGTCAATGGAACGTGTGCAGCCGCAGTCTTTTCTGGTAGGATCTTTTGCCTCTGTAACCCGTTGGGAAGAATCAAGCTTATTGAGCAGACTGCCGTCAATGCAGCGTCCTTTTTTTACAGAAGGTATTTTAAGAAGATGGTCATTACAACATGAATAAATAGAAATATCAAAATGAGCGGCAATTGTGGAAATTTCATCTATAATATTAAGCTGCATTTCAGGTTTTAATAATAAAAGCCGGTCATTGGGAAATTTCTTTTTAAAGCGATTTTGAAATTTAGTATAGGGATGCGCAAAGCTGAGGTAACACCGCTTAACGCCAAGCTGACTTATTTCCCGGCACAGAAATTCAAACTTTACAGGATCGTGATTTGAAGTTAAAATTTCATTTTCGTACCAATATACGATTGGATCATAACGCCAGACTATTCGATCCGCTCCGTAGAGCCTGCATAAACTTTCCATCTGTTTAAGGGATTCGGATAAATGGACAGCCGATTTTTCAAGTTTGCTTTGCGGAATAATCGTAAAATGAAAATAGAGTTGATAATCGCTGAAAAAATCTTTTTGTTTTAAAAGATGGCAAAAATTTCTTGACCAGAAAACAATCCAGGCAACCGCATCGGGCGTTAATTGGACTAAACGTTTATTCTGCCTGTAAAGAGGATTGCATACTTCAAGCGAACCCTTTTTTACAGCGTCAATAAACCGGTTGAGATAAAATGCAGGAATATCCGTACGCCGTGAGGCGGAAATAACCGTTTTCATAAATCTTCAATAATCAATATTTGTAAAATTTTAGCCACTAAGCCACTAAGACACAAAGAAAAGAATTGTTTTTAGATATTAACCTTCGTAGAAAAAATTATATAGGTTTAATTTCCTAATATTATAATCCAGTATCG
>JAUXGF010000452.1 GCA_030622395.1 Calditrichaceae bacterium | reverse complement strand
TTGAATATCGCCTCCCTGCGGTTCATGATTACTTCACATTTATGAGGATTTGAGATTCCTTTTAAAATATCATTAATAATCGCACCCCTGTCTTCCGTTCTGGGATTATCATCCGTAATAATGATATAATCCGCTAACTTTTCAGCAATTCTTCCCATAAGCGGACGTTTACCTTTATCACGATCCCCCCCGCAGCCAAAAATGGTTATAAGTCTTTTTTTGGTGATTTGCCTCAGCGCTTGTAAGGCTTTTTCTAATGCGTCGGGTGAATGAGCATAATCAACAACAGCTAATATTCCCGGCGACACTTGATATTTTTGCAAACGTCCGGGTACGCTTTCTACATTTTCTATGCCTTGTTTAATGACGTCAAGCCCTAAATTTAACGCGGTGCCGGTGGCAACGGTTGATAATATATTTTGAATATTAAAAGAGCTGATTAATTTTGTCTGAATATCCAGTTCTCCTTTTGGAGTAAGTATATTCAGTTGCATTCCGGATATATCCATATTCCAACTCCTTACTTTAATATCAGCCTCTTTTGAAAGACCAAAAGTGTAAACAGGGTGTTCGATTTGTTTAAGCAAGCGTCTGCCATATTCATCATCAATATTTACAACAGCGGCGCCGTCTTCACTAAGCAGTGAAAACAATCTTGCTTTAGCCTTAAAATATTCTTCTTCCGTTTTGTGAAAATCCAGGTGATCGCGGCTGAGATTAGTAAATAATCCGATTTTAAATTTCAAACCGTCCACTCGGTGTAATGATAGCGCATGCGACGATACTTCCAATATACATGCACGCTGATTGTTATTTATCATTTCATAAAGCATGGCGCACAAGTCAACAGACTCCGGCGTAGTATTCCAAGCCTCTGCCGCCTGTTTACTACCATAATGATAAGCGATTGTTCCAATCAGACCGCTCGGTAAACCGGCTTTTTCCAACATTGAACGCACTAAAAATGAAGTGGTTGTTTTGCCATTTGTCCCTGTAATGCCCACCAACTGCAAACTTTCAATTTCCGGCTTGTAAAAATTATAAGCCAAATATGCCATAGCGCGGCGTGTATCATCCGTCTTAATTTGGGGAATGGACAATCCTTCATCTATCTTCTCGACAACTGCCGCGGCAGCTCCTGATTTTTCCACATCCTTTAAAAAATTATGCCCATCTACTTTAAAACCCCTTACAGCAATAAATAAACCGCCCGGCTTAACCTTACGCGAATCATAATTAAGATTATTTATTTTAAGGCTAAGCGCGACGTCCGGGATATTAGCTTTAATCCCGGCAAATATATCTTTAATAGTTTTTGTAAGGGACATAACTTTTTATTTTTAATATGAAATTCTTTTAACTCACCCCCTTCCCGAAGGGATCCCCGTGGGAAAATCCCCCTCTCTTTAAAAAATAGAGGAGGACTTGGAGTTTTTTTCCCTTCCCTATATGTATTAGGGAAGGGTTACCCCGAAGTATCGGGATGCAAGCAGGGATGGGTAAGAAAAAACACAAAACTTTTCCCTATCTGCAATTTGAATTTCAGATTGACGATTAATCCCGAAGTTTCGGAAATTTACGATCTTTTACTTCTTCAATCTTAAATCTTCAATCACTAATCACCAATCTTACTTCTCTTTTGATTTACGATTAACGATTTATGATCTTTTACTTCTTCAATCTCTTTCGAAAGAGTCCTATGGACAATTTTCAATCGCCAATCACTATTCGTAAATAAAAGACTTTTCCTAAGGGACTGCTTCGCTGCATATAAACCCTAAAGGTTTTGGAAAATCTTTAAGGTTGGAAAAATCAATTACAAGTCAAAACCAACTGCGTTCGTTTATTAATGACCGTTCCCGGCGAAGGACTTTGCTTTTTTACAATACCATTGCCTAAAATACTTACTTTAAGTTTGGACAAATCCAATTTTACCATTGCTTCACGCAAAGCAAGTCCGGTTAGTTTGGGGATACGATTCATATTAATTTTATCCGGCCCTAATTCGATAATAATCTTATCTTCATCCGCTGATACTTTTTTAACTATAGTGCCCTTGCCTTTAATTTTATAATCCAAATCTTTAGACTCTAATAAGGAAATAGCGCTTTCAGCCAAGAAACCTTCAATCGGCGGTAAATCAATCAATTTTTTTATTCGTTTTGAATCAGGATTCTGCGCAATTTTTCTGTACACATCCGAAGTTTCGTCAAAATGGATAGTACGATTTATAATTTCTTTAAAAACAGGCGCCGCTACCTGCCCGCCATAATATTGTTTAACCGGTTCATCTATAAATACAGCGCAAATATACTTTGGTCGTTCAAAAGGAGCGAACCCGATAAATGATGAAAAATACTTATTTTGATAATATCTCCCTGTCTTGCTGTTAAACTTTTGAGCCGTCCCTGTTTTACCGCCAGCTACGATTCCATTTTGTTTTGCCTGTTTGCCTGTGCCGTGTTCAACAACCCCCCGCATAAAATTTTTTAAAATATCACTGACTTCAGGAGAGATAATCTGGCGCACCTTTTCAGGTTTATTTACAATACGAATTTCACCGTCAACCGTTTTTATATGGCTGACCAGATATGGACGATAAAGAAAGCCTCCATTAACAACGGCGGCATAAGCGGACGTAAGCTGTATTGCAGTTACCCCAATTTCCTGCCCGATGGACATAGATGACTTCGACAGCCCCAACCATTTTTGGGGATTTTTAAGCATCCCGCTTGCTTCGCCTATTAGATTAAGACCGGTTTCCGTACCAAATCCAAAATTCTTTAAATATCTAAAAAAAGTGTTTGCAGGCAGCTCTTTACATAATTTAATTACTCCGATATTTGAGGAC
>JAUXGF010000443.1 GCA_030622395.1 Calditrichaceae bacterium | reverse complement strand
CGGCAAGATATTGAACCGAACCGTCAATACCCGAAATAATTGTGGTTTTATATGATTGGTCTTTATCCCTTATTCTAAGCTTTATCCGGTTATCGTGAGAGTAATTTTCAAAGCTTACTTTTACGGGAACAATAATCGTATCGCCCTCGATTTTATCATTTAAAATTTCTTTGGTTTCGATTAAAATGGGAATTTTTCTGATGGTTAATGGCGGCATTTGGCGGATTATTTTTTCAGTCTTTTTAATAACCTTGTTGTCACCAATTATAAGTTTGATATTTTTAAGGGTTTTTGAAGCAGTGTTAACCACGGTGATTCCAGTCCATTGTTTCAATGGTTTTCTATATATAATATCAGGCGTTGTAGCGTTTTTAGTTTGAACAAGCGCCGGGGCTTCGGCGGGAATTATTTTAAAAGTAAATTTATCTCCCCTGGTTATTTTTAATAAAATTTTATTCCTGCCGTTTTTAAGCGTAACGGGAACCTTCACATATCCGTATCCGTAAACAGCGCCCGGCCATTTCTTATTATTAAGCCTGAAGGATGTAACTTTCTCGGCTATGATCAGCGCTCTTTTATTTCCTTTATTTTCAAACTCCGCATAAGCGTAACTGACTTTAATAGTTCCCGAATATCCGTATATATCCTGCAGCTCTTCCATGTTAATATTTTTATGATCAAATTTAACATTCCCTTTTTCATCGGCGGTTACTTTTTCCCATTTGATCGAGCCGTTCGGAGCCATTATGGACAAGTGTTCCGATCCTTCACGGGGCTTAATATTTTCTTCTCCTCCCTGATCGACAAGATAGTCGATATCGTTTTCTCTCATGCCTTTGGAAAAAGGTCCGACAACCAGCCACTCTTTAATTGAAATAGATTTTTCAATAGTCGGCAAAAATTCTGTTTGCAAATTTTCAGATGAGGAAGGTCCGTCCTTATGATCAACATTAGGAGCGGCAAAAATTAAGGATACAATTAATAAGAAATAAATAATAAGTAAATATTTTTTCATTTTTGTATACTCCTTTAACCTATGGTGGTATTATAAAATTTCAGACATCCTAAGCCGGATAAACCGGAAATAACAAATCTCAAATAATAAGGTAATGTCTCTGTTAGTTGGGTGAAAATTTAAACAACGTGAGAACCCACCCCTAACCCCTCCCAAGAGGGGCATTGCTGAATTCCCCTCTTGGGAGGGGTTAGGGGTGGGTTTGTCTTGTACTCACTCTTAATTCCCCGCCTCCAAAATAACCACGACCATTCAAGAATTTACAGCGATACACTCGTATAAATTTTTTTAAATCAAAAGCTAACTGCTATTTGGCAATAACTAATCATGTTCTCCGAATACAAATGCCGAAAAGAGAAAAATATCCGTATCCTTATCCTTCCAGGCGTCTAGGGGCAGCCCGGCTTTCCGGCAGGTATGCTGCAAAAATGTTAGTCGATCCCAACCCTGCTCACTAGCTACCTGGGGCAAAAGAAGACCTTCTCTTCCGCCTTTTTTCATTAAAAGACCGTGTTTGCCGATCTCTATTTCTTTAATATCCAAAACCCGCTGAAATGGCGATAGCACAGAAATTTCATAGCTCAAATTACTTAATTCATCCTCGCTTACCGGAGTGAAACGAGGGTCTTTAATTGCCGCGTGAACGGCTGCGTCCCGAACCGTGTTGCACAACGGCTGGATCGGAGCGGTGTATCCTATGCAGCCTCGCAGCCTGCCGTGTTCTTTTAGAGTAACAAATGCGCCGCGTTCCTGCTGCAAGGTTTCAAAACCCTCTGAAGAGAAGTTGTATATTTCCCCTTTCTTTACAATCATTTCAACCGAGTTTTTGGCAATTTTTAATAATTGTTCTTGATCCGGCTTGCTTAGTTGAAATACCTTTTTAGATTTCAATGATTGAGAACCGCTTTTAATAAAAGCCATAGCGGAATAACCAACTACACGCGAACGGTCGCCTTGCTGGACGTCACCCGAATTGGCGTATTTTATCAACTTAGCTTGATTGGCGCCCAGGCGTTCAACTGCGATCATCGTTGCTACAATAGGGCTTCCTCCGCAAGCCTCCCAAATCCTGCTTCGTAAATTTCGCGATAGATTAAAATAATCCCACTCCTCAATTGCTCTTAATACTTTATGATCCAATTTTACCGCCTCATCATAAGGATGAAAATGAGACAAATCGGAACTGGCTACAATAATTGTTTCAGGACTGTCAATCAGTTCAGCCAAAGCGACTCCTAACGCCCGGCATGTTTCATAATCCTGATCGCCCATTACAATCGGCACAAGTTTAAAACTACCTAAAACGCGCTGCAAAAAAGGCAGCTCCACTTCCACAGCATGCTCGCCCCTTCCCTGAAATATATTTTCATGTCCCTTCGCCGAAAGATCAATCAGCGAACTTTTCTCCGCTAGTTTTTTTGTAAAATCTTTATCAATTAATACATTGCCTAAAGGCGTTGCATAGGCGTCTCCATCATAAACCGCGGCGCCCTGAAATGCCTGGATATGTGAAGGGGAAATAACCACTACCCGTTTTATCTTTTTCCCTTTTAGAAGGGCATAAGCGCTTGCCGCTACATGCCCCGAATAAACATAACCGGCATGAGGAGCGATCAACCCTAAAACCGGTCCCTCAATATCCGGACTTTCCGCCTCTTTGAGAAATTTATCAACCATTGTTTTAAGCGCTTCAGGCTGTTCCGGATAAAAAGCCCCGGCAACCGCCGGCTGTCTTATCTTTTGTTTATCTGAAGCCCGGCAGCTTGTAAAAAAGAAAATGCCGTTTAATCCAAGAAAAAATAATAACGGCAACAAAAGAAATGATTTTTTTTGCATGACATATTCTCCCCAAAAACACAGTAAAATAATTAATAATAAAAAGACTGAAAACGAAACGCTTTTACACACTGACATTTATAGAATCTCCCCAACGCCATATT
>JAUXGF010000389.1 GCA_030622395.1 Calditrichaceae bacterium | reverse complement strand
TCTAAAAATAAGGATGGAATGGAAAAACAATTAAATTAGTAAATTCAGGAGGTATTAAAGTTGCCCCCCTAAATTTGCAACTGAGCCGTTTAACACTGATAAATGGAAATAATTCCAACTATGGTTCAACAACGTTAAGCCGGATAATTATTTAGTCCCAGCGGGACGAAATGTTTATAGAAAAAAATACTCCAAAAAAGTGGGAAGCCCCGTTCCCCACTCCACAGGAGTCCCCGTGGGACAGGAAGGCTGCGCCTGGGGGGCTGTATGATATTTTTAATTGAGACTGCTCTCTTGCCCGCCGGCAGGCAGGGATGGTCTCTGATACACATGGGGGATTAATTCCGGCAGGCGTGGGGCGATGCATTTCCTGTCAACGTCGTCACGTATCATCCCGATAAGCGGTATTAACTCTGATACGAGGGAAAGGGAAATGGGGAATCCGAACTTCATGCGGCTATATTTTTAAAAATATATCTTATACGATAGAGGAATATAATCATGCCTAAAAAATTATTTTTAATTGACGGTTCAGCGCTTTATTATCGCAGCTATTTTGCATTTATACGGAATCCGCTTATTAATTCAAAAGGCGAGAATACATCGTCGACTTTTGGATTTTTAAATTCTATGATAAAAATAATCGAAGATGAAGCGCCCGATTATTTAGCGGTTATTTTTGACACTAAAGAGCCGACATTCCGGCATGAAATTTATCCGGAGTATAAAGCCAACCGTGAAAAAATGCCCGAGGAAATGGCTGATCAGTATCCACGTATGATAAACACTTTAAAGTCATTCAATTTTCTTCTGCTTGATAAAGCCGGTTTCGAAGCTGATGATATAATCGGTACATTAGCGGATAAATACGCCTCCGCCGATATTGACGTCTTTATTGTTTCGGGTGATAAAGATATGGCTCAATTAGTAAACGATCATGTGTTTTTATACAGCCAGGCTAAAAGTAAACAAAAAGCGCAGGTAATTGACGCAAAGCTGGTTAAAGAAAAATATGGTATTAAACCCAACCAGGTAATTGACTGGTTGACTTTAATGGGAGATACTTCTGATAATATTCCCGGGGTTCCAAAGGTCGGGGGAGTAACCGCGTCAAAACTTTTAAATAGCTATGGAAGCCTGGATGGTGTTTATGACCATATCTATTTCTTAAAGAAAAGTACAGTAAGGGATAATCTTATAAAATTCAAAGAACAGACTAAGCTGGCTAAAAGTCTGACTACGATTGATAAACAGGTCCCACTTGAAATTCAGTTAACGGATTTAGAGTTTAAAATATGGGATATGGAAAAAGTAAATCCGATATTGGATGAGTTAGAGTTCAGAAATCTTTTTAACAGGATACAGTCCCTTGCTAAGAGCGGAGGATCAAGTCAGGCTTTTGCTAAGCATGATCAGGTTGACGTCAACTATATGTTAATCGAATCGGATGAACAATTCGGGAGCTTTCTGGAAAAATTAGTCCGGCAGCCGGAGTTTGTCTTTGATCTTGAAACAAGTTCATTAAACGTTTTCGAGGCTGAGATCGCCGGTATAGCAATCGCCTGGCAGAAAAATGAAGCTTTTTACCTGCCTTTAAATCATCCTGATGTAACGTTAAATTCAGAAAAGGTTTTGAGTAGACTTAAGCCTGTTTTTGAAGATGATAAAATTAAAAAGATCGGGCAGAATATTAAATTTGACGCCATGATTTTAAAGCAGCACGGAATACCGGTCAAAGGAATTTATTTTGATACTATGATTGCTTCCTACCTGATTAATCCTTCCGGGCAGCATAAGTTAGATAGATTATCCGAGCAGTACTTAGGCTATGAAATGATTCACATCGAAGAGTTAATCGGCAGCGGTAAAAAACAAAAATTGATGACCGATCTTCCGGCGCAGCAAGTTTATAAATATGCGGCTGAAGACGCAGATATTACATTCAAATTGTATAATCTGTTTAAACCTGAAATAACCGGTTACAACATGGACGAACTTTTTTACCAGCTTGAAATGCCTTTAGTAGAGACGCTGATGAGTATGGAAGCGTACGGCGTTAAGTTGGATGTGGAGCTGCTTAAAAAACTTTCGCAAGAATTGAGCATTAGCGTTGATAAATTGGAAAAAGAAGTTTATCGGGAAGCCGGGGCTGAATTCAATCTAAATTCAGCCCAGCAATTGGGTTTAATTATGTTTGATAAATTAGAAATCCATAAAACGCTGGGTCTAAGGAAACCGCCGAAAACCAAAACAGGGCAGTATTCAACTTCTGAAAAAATTATGGAGCGCTATGCTAAACATCCAATTATAGCAAACATTATGAATTACAGGAAATTGACAAAATTAAAAAATACCTACCTCGATGCTCTGCCTGAATTAGTCAATCAGCGTACCGGGAGAGTGCATACCTCTTTTAATCAAGCGGTGACTGCAACTGGCAGGCTGTCCAGCAGTAATCCAAATTTACAGAATATTCCTGTTCGTACTGAAATCGGCAGAGATATCCGTAAAGCTTTTATTGCACCTGATAAGAATTACTCGATACTGAGTGCGGATTATTCACAAATAGAACTGCGCATTATGGCGCATCTTTCCGAAGATGAAACTATGATCGAAAGTTTTAAAAACAATATGGATATTCATGCCTCTACAGCGTCGTTAATCTTTAATATTCCAATTGATGAAGTAACTTCCGATCACAGGCGCAAGGCTAAAGAAGTTAATTTCGGCATAATTTACGGTATGAGCCGCTATGGTCTGGCGGGACGTTTGGGCATCTCAAATGAAGAGGCTGAAGAGTTTATTATTGATTACATGGCAACCTATCCCAAAATACAAGTATTTATGCGGAATTCTATTAAACGGGCGGTTGAGCAAGGTTATGTGGAAACAATGATGCGCCGCAGACGTTATCTGCCTGAGATTAAAAGCGGGGTCAGGCAGGTTCGTGAATTTGGCGAACGCACGGCAATCAATACGCCTATACAAGGCTCTGCGGCGGACTTAATTAAAAAAGCTATGATTGAAATTCATCATTTTATTGAGGATGAAAAGATTCCGGCTAAAATGCTGCTGCAGGTGCATGACGAATTAGTATTTGAAGTTGAAAATAGTATTGCAGATGAATTTAGCGGGCAGGTTAAACAAATTATGGAAAATGCCATGGAGCTCAATGTTCCGATTATAGTGGACAGCGGGCTTGGGGCAAATTGGTTAGAGGCGCATCAATAGATAAACCGGCGCTCAAAAGAGCTGTAAATTTAGTTGCATTTTAAGTTTCATTTTTGTTAATTTCAATTTAATTACTCATGGTAATTAAAAGAGTTAACGTTTTCAAATTTGGTGTAAAGAATGATAAAAAAAATATTAACATTCAAATCAGGAAAATTTGTTTTTAGTTCCCAATATTCGACTGAAGTACTTTTATCACTTCAAATTGAAAGTAATATTCTGTATAAGACAGTTAGTGAGCTACCGATGTTACCAAGGATTGCATCACAACTTCAAGAAGATTTAATAAAAAGATCAATATTTAGCACTGCCGCTCTTGAAGGAAATCCACTTTCACAAGAAAAGGTGTCGGAGATTATT
>JAUXGF010000402.1 GCA_030622395.1 Calditrichaceae bacterium | reverse complement strand
CGTCCATTCCAATCCATTCATCCGTATGAACAACTTCTATATCCTTGTCACATTTTTCTTCTTCCAATATCTGTTTAATTAAATTTTCATCGCCGACCAGAATTACTTCTAACAAATCATTATCTTCCATTGCTTTAATCGCGCCCTTAACGATTTCCGCAGGCGCATGATCTCCGCCCATCGTATCAACCGCAATTTTGTACTCCATATATCCTCCGGTAATTAGATTAAGAATATAGATAACTTAATCAATGTTGCATTAGGTTGTCAACGAGTTTTATTTTATTATATAGTCCCGAATAGTCGCATAGGCGTCAACTGAAGGAGCGAACAAATTGTTTGGTATATAAGTTATTAAAAAATATTGAAGAGGTGTCTAAAGTTAAATAAAACTTTAGACATTTTAGTTCACTTATAAACTTTAAACTTTTTTCACAATAGTTTCTATTTTAAATCAATTTATATTGTTAGGTTTTTTCGTATCCTCTACAATTTTTCACCAAAAGGTGTTTCACCAAAAGGTGAAAAATTATATCGTTTTTATCAGCCAATGTTTAAAAAATATATCTTGATAACAGTAATGATTATTTTCGAAAGATATTATGCCTTTTTCGATTAACTTTGACAATGCTTTTTTTAGTGTGGCGGAAGCAATTTTATTTTTTGCCAATACCTCCTGTCTAAACAAGCTGCGCCCTGCATTTTCTAATATTAATTCTAAAGCTTTTTTTTGTGAAAGATTAAGATTTTCATAAATAAATAAGAATTCTTCGTTTTTATTATCCATAAGATTATTTTTAGCGCTTTCTAAAATTGTAGCGGATGGCAAGTTTTTATTTAATAAGGAAATATTATAAAATTCATGGGCAAGCATCTGAACATAATAAGATATTCCATCTGCTGTATTATATAATGAAGAAGCGTCATTTTTATTAAAATCCGGCTTTACCGAAATAATTTCTGTTGTTATAAATTGCGTAAATTCTTCTTTAGGAATCTTATGCAGATATTTCATTTTACCAATATTGTACAAGGAATTATTTGTATTATTAAAGATTTGTTGAATTAAATGTTGTTTTGATCCGCTGAAAAAATAGCTGACATTATTATGATGTTGTATAACCGAGCGTAGTTCATTTTGAAAATCTTTCCCATTCAAAGCGGTTACTTCTTGAAATTCGTCAAAAACAACGCAAACCAATTTTCCGTTATCCGCTAATTTTTTTGGTAAGTTTACCACATCTTCAAAAGCGGCGGCAGGAATATCGGGCGTAAATTGTAAATCAATTTTAGGGTTGCCGTTTTGATCTAAAGAGAGCGAAGGTATGATTCCCTTGACGGCACTTTTAAGAAAAGTCAATATTTTATCAATTGACAAACCGGAATTTTTTGCATATTCGCCAGTGAGTGTAACTAAGAATTTTTCTCTCGAATTGATGCGGTAAAAATCAATAAAAATACCAGTGAAGTTTTTATGCTTTTTACGGATATCCTCGAATACCTGAAGAATTAAAGAGGTTTTACCATAGCGGCGCGGCGCATACAAAATAATGTTCGTATGATTTTTAATTTCAAGAATAAGCTCTCTGCGATCATCTTTTCTATTTATAAAATTTTCGCCGTGAACTACTTTTCCAAAAATAAAAGGATTCGTCTTTATTTTCTGTTCTTTCAATTAATATCTCCGGATAAATACATAATGTTATGAGAAACAATTTACTAATAAAAAATATCGTTTGCACGAAAAACACAATGAAAAGTATAAATTTTTCACCAAAAGGTGAAAAATTATATTGTTTTTACTACTCATAGCGCAAGGCATCAATCGGATTCAACTCCGCCGCTTTTTTAGCGGGATAGTAACCGAACAAAACGCCCACTCCGCTGCTCACCCCAAATGATAAAATCACCGACCACAAGCTGACCGCGGTTTCCCATTCCGAAAACAAGGTTATGCCCATTGCTAAAGCATAGCCTATAAAAATTCCGATCAATCCGCCTAATAAACTAAGAATAACCGCTTCAATCAAGAACTGCTGCATAATATTTTTCTTTGTCGCCCCCATTGAACGGCGTATGCCGATTTCCCTGGTTCGTTCCAAAACCGACGCCAGCATGATGTTCATTATACCGATGCCCCCGACGAGCAACGAAATTCCGGCGATAGCGCCCATAACAATATTGAAAATACGCTGCGTTTCCTCGCTTTGGCGCAAAAGCTGCTCCGGCACAATCAAATTAAAATTACGAATGTTATTATGACGGCGCATTAAAATTTGATCTATTATCTGCGAGATTTCAATAACCGGGCTGTCTTTTTTTAACTGAACAATAATCTGCTCCAATTCACTTTCATCCACAGCGCGGTCAAAACGTATGTTGACTGTATTAATCGGGGCAAAAATATGATTGTTTAAATCAACCTGCTTTGTGCCGGCAGTGCTGACCGGTTGATGCTGCAAAACGCCGACAACCCGGAACCAAATAGAGCCGATTTTAATCATTTTGCCTAAAGAGTTTTCAACTAAAAAAAGCGCCCGCGCCGCATCGGGTCCTAAAATACATACCCGTTGATAACTTTCATTATCCATCATGGAAAAATAGCCGCCATCCGCAGTTTTTAAATTCATCAATCTAAAATATTCCGGTAGAGTCCCGGTTAGTACAATATCTTCCGAACGGCTCTTGTAAGAAGCCGTAAAATCACGCTCAATAACCGGCACAACCGCTTGCGCTGAGGAAATGATTTTTTTTACAGCCTGCACATCGCCGAAATTAAGGTCTACCGCATCCTGTTCGTTTGATTCATCATCGCTTAATTCCTGCCGCTCAATGATAATATTTTGCAAGCCTAAAGATTGGATTTGCGATAAGGTCTTACGCCGCGCCCCCTCGCCGATTGCCAGCATAGAGATTACCGCAGCCACACCGAATATGATTCCTAACGTAGTTAACAAAGAGCGTAATTTATGGTTTAAAACGCCTTCTATGCCTATGCGCAATTGTTCCTGCTCTACAAGCGCCAGCAGGCGTAGGGTCCGGTTTTTTTTAACCTTAGCTGTGATTTTCATAAACAGAGGATTGCTGCTTATCCGGGTTATAATTTGTTCAGTCCGCCTTTTAAGCGCATGAAGTAATGAATTCAACCATTTTGATTTTGTCATTATTTATCCAATGATTATTGTACGAGATTTGCTGGAGTTTTTCTTTTTCTTTTTTTTGTGTGAAGGAGTTAAGCCTTTTTTGCCCTGGTCATCCTGCGCCGTTTTTTGCAGCCGGATCATATCGCCTTCTTCTAATCCTTCTTCAACAATAATAAAATCGGAATTGGAAACGCCCGTTTTAATTTCTATGGCGTCGCCGTCCTCATCGTAAACAATCGTTTTTTCATTGATTGTATTTACCGCATCGATGGGCACAAACAGAGTGTCTTT
>JAUXGF010000120.1 GCA_030622395.1 Calditrichaceae bacterium | reverse complement strand
CCCTTCCCTGTTGTATTAGGGAAGGGTTAGGGATGGGTAAGAAAAGCCGCGGGAATCATTTATCGTTTATTATTCGGTTAAAATATGCCCTTAAATGGTTATCTAAAGCATAAACAAAAAAGATAGATAAAAATGAAAAAAATAAATTGTACTTGAAGTAAGTTGTTAAATAATTATAAAAATAAAAATTAATCCCAAAAGCGTCGGGATGATATTACCTTTTCTTTTACAAGGAAATAGATTATGAAAAAAATTTTAATAGGCGGTGGGATTGTTGTAATTGTAGGTGTAATAATTACTTTAAACCTGATCAAAAAAGAGAAGGGCGTTGAAGTCTTCACTGAAAAAGTTAAATTAGGCGCTGTACAACAAAAAGTAACCGGATCAGGACAAATTAAACCTGCTGTCGAAGTTAAAATAAGCGCTAATGTCGCCGGAAAAATTGTTCGGCTTAATGCAAAAGAAGGCGACCGCGTTAAAAAAGGAAAACTATTGGCTGCCTTAGACCCTGCCCAATACCAGGCTGCTGTTGAAAAAACACAGTCAATACTTCTTTCATATAAAGCTAATGAAAAGAAAGCCAAAAGCGAACTAACGCGGGCAAAGGAACTGTTTCAAAAAAATTTAATTTCAGCGGCGGATTACGAAGCTGCGGAAGCAAACTATGAAGCAGCCACAGCCAGCCGCATGCAGTCGGAAGCGTCTTTAAAAGAAGCCGAAGACGCTCTCCGTAAAACGCGCCTTTATGCAACTATGGACGGCGTCGTTACCAAATTGAACAAAGAAGTCGGTGAAATGGCTATTGGAGCTCAATTTCAGGAAGACGTTATCATGGTTGTTTCTAATCTATCGGTAATGGAATCGGTCATTGAGGTAGACGAGAACGATGTGATTAATATTTCCTTAGGCGATTCCTCTGACGTTGAAATCGACGCCTTTGCAGACACAACATTTAAAGGGCTGGTAACAGAAATTGCCAATTCTGCTATAACCAAGGGGCTGGGCACACAAGAACAAGTTACTAATTTCGAGGTCACTGTTACTTTAGAAAATCCCGATCAACGTTTTCGCCCGGGGATGAGCACAACAGTTGATATCCGCACTAACCGGTTAGACAACGTAATAAAAGTTCCGATTCAGGCTGTTACTGTCCGTGAGAAATCCAGGTTAAAGAAAAAAAGGGATATTGAGGACAGAGATGAAGAGGAGTCCGAAGAAAGCGGCGGCAAGGAAATGGTGGAAGTAGTCTTTGTAGTAGAAGATAATACCGCTATAGCAAAACCCGTTAAATTAGGCATTAGCGACGACACACATTATGCGATATTAAGCGGTCTGAACGAGGACGATGAAATTATTACAGGACCTTTTAAAATATTAAATAAATCGTTGCAAAATGATGATCTTGTAAGCGTTAAATCAAAGAAAAAAGGTAAATAAAATGCTTATCCAAATTAAACAATTAAATAAAACATACAAACTGGGAGAGATAGAAGTTCCGGCGTTAAAGGAAGCCGATTTATCGATCGAGAAGAATGAATATGTAGCGATCATGGGGCCGAGCGGTTCGGGTAAATCGACATTAATGAATATTCTGGGCTGTTTAGATGTATTGACGGATGGAGAATATATTCTAAACGACCAAAACGTCAGCAGCCTTTCGGACGATGAGTTGGCTGATATCCGGAATAAAGAAATCGGTTTTGTGTTTCAAACATTTAATTTACTTCCAAGGGCAAACGCCTTACATAACGTGGAGCTGCCTTTGATCTATAATGGAACTCCGCGGGTCAAGCGCCATGAATTGGCTAAACAAGCTTTAGAACGGGTTGGTTTAGGCGATAGAGTTCATCATAAACCAAACGAACTTTCAGGCGGGCAAAGACAGCGTGTGGCAATTGCACGGGCTCTTATCAATAATCCCTCGATTATTTTAGCGGATGAGCCGACCGGTAATTTGGATTCTAAAATCGGCGAAGAAATTATGGAAATATTTGAAGAATTAAGTAAGGCGGGTAATACAATTATCATAGTCACTCACGAAG
This sequence comes from Calditrichaceae bacterium, assembly GCA_030622395.1. Taxonomy (GTDB): domain Bacteria; phylum Calditrichota; class Calditrichia; order Calditrichales; family Calditrichaceae; genus JAUXGF01. The sequence goes on along the minus strand of JAUXGF010000120.1, from coordinate 5,892 downwards.
AATATATTGCAAAACACTGCAAGCGGATAATTCGTCTGCTTGATGGTAAAATCGTTTCTGATGTGCGGAATTAATTAGCGTTTGAACAAATTGATTAATATAAAAATTATTGTCATTAGGTCATTTGTCCCGAAGTTTCGGGACGTCATTAAGTCATTGGGTCATTAGGTCATTTGCCCCGAAAATCGGGACGTCATTAATAGTCATAAGTTGTTACTCAATGACAATAAATGACACGAAGTAAATGACAGCGCAGCTAAAATGACAGTTCAATTAATGGCTAAAACATGAAAATTATTTTCCCGACCATTCGGGACTATACAATAAAATAGACTATGTATACATTATCGCGTATAAACGAATATTTCATCATGGCCTGGACGGCTTTGAAAGCCCATAAACTGCGTTCCTTGCTAACGACCCTGGGTATTTTGATAGGCGTAACTACGATTATAACTATTTGGACAACTATTGAAGGATTGAATCAATATGTTTACGGTCAGCTTTCAAATATTGGGGCGTCAACTTTATATATTCAGAAATGGCCGTGGTCAGGGGGTGGAGAATGGTGGAAATACCGCAATCGTAAAGACATTACTTATAAAGAATATGAAGCGGTAGAAAAATATAGTACGCTGGCTGATTATATCAGCCCTCAAGTTATTTCTGTTAAAACAGTTAGTTATAAAAATAATAAATATGAAAATGTTATCATAAACGGCACAAATGACGACTATAGCGAAACATCTAATGTTTATCCGGATATCGGGCGCTTCTTAACAGAACTGGATGTAAATAACAATGTTCCTGTTTGTGTTTTGGGCAGCGAGACGGCTGAAAATTTATTTAAAGATGAAAACCCCATAGGCAGGCGCATAAAAATCGGATCGGATAAATACCGGGTTGTAGGTATACTGGAAAAAAAAGGCAGTTTTTTCGGGCAGAGTATGGATAATCAAGTGATAGTTCCCATCGGGACTTTTCGTCGCGTTTATGGAGGCCATCGAGGGTTAACTATTGCGGTCAAAACAGCGCATCCCGAATTATTAGAAGAAATGAAAGAAGAATTGCGCGGCATTATGCGCCGGGACCGCAAAATAAAACCCGGTAAAGAAGACGATTTTTCGCTAAATCAAATGGATATGTTATCCGATATGTATGCACAGTTAACAACAACCCTATTTGCCATAGTTTTTGTAATCGGCGGTATCTCTTTGCTCGTAGGGGGCATAGGCATTATGAATATTATGCTGGTAAGCGTAACTGAGCGCACCAGGGAAATCGGTATTCGAAAAGCAATCGGGGCAAAACGAAAAAATATTTTAAGACAATTTTTAATAGAAGCGGTTGTCATTTCATCTGTCGGAGGTTTTATCGGCATTATTATTGGTTATTTTGGCGGAATGGCTGTACTTGCCCAAATGGATCTGACAACGGGAGTAAGTATCACTTCTATTGCTATTGGATTTGGATTTTCAAGCACAGTGGGCGTATTAGCGGGATTTTATCCGGCTTTTAAAGCTTCGAAGCTAAATCCCATTGAATCATTAAGGTACGAATAGGTCTGGTTAAATATGGTAATTCAGGAAAATTTATCTGTAGCTCTAAATCAATTAAAAGCAGGGAAAATGCGATCCTTTTTAACCACCCTTGGCATTACCATTGGCGTTGGCACGGTAATATTTATTGTCGCCATTCTGGAAGGATATAACCTCTCTATAACAGAGGAAATGAATATATTGGGCTCTAACACGTTTCAGGTGCAAAAACGGGATATCAATACCGGTGTTCAGGTTGGGCATCGAAAAGAAAAATACCGTAAGGACCTTGAAAAAGAACTGGCTGAGGCTGTGCGTGCACATTGTGATATGATAGAGGCAGTTGGAGCCGAAGTCTGGCAATACAATACGGTGATTAATTACAAAGATAAAAAAACAAATCCAACTTTATATGTAGCCGGCGGAGAACCCGAATTTTTTATTAATAATGGATACTTTGTTGAGAGTGGAAGAATCCTGACAAAAGAAGATATTAATTTACATAAAAAGGTCGTCGTGTTAGGATATGACGCCGTGGACGTTCTTTTTCCTTTTGAAGATCCTGTAGGAAAAGTAGTAAAAATACGGGGTGCAAAATTCCAGGTTATCGGAGTTATAGAAAAAATAGGTAATACCACTTTTGGTCAAAGCCGGGATAATACTAATTGTATCCCGATAACAACTTTTGAAGATTTATGGGGTAAATACCGCTCGATTAATTTGACTCTTCAAGTAAAAGAGGGCGTAGATTTTGAAGAAGCTCAAAATCAAGTGATCGGCGTGCTGCGAAAAGAACGTAAAGTCCCGCCGGGCGAGGATAATGATTTTGCTATTTTCTCAAATGATACTTTAATTGATTCTTTTAACAACATCGCTGAAAAAATACAATTAGCCGCCATTTTGCTTGGCATGATTTCACTGTTGGTGGGCAGCATCGGCGTAATGAATATTATGTTAGTTACCGTTACAGAGCGGACACGCGAAATCGGAATTCGCAAGGCGGTCGGAGCAAAAAGAATTATTATTCTATTCCAATTTTTAAGCGAATCAATTATTTTGAGTATTATAGGCGGTATAATCGGTATGATAATAGGCTTTGGATTAGCCGGTATAACAAGTCTTAGTTTAAATATACCTTTTGCCGTTCCATTATGGGTAGTGATCAGTTCGGTTTTAGTAACCACTGTGGTGGGACTATTTGCCGGTATGTATCCAGCAGCCCGCGCGGCAAAGATGGATCCGATCAATGCCTTGCGTTATGAATAGTATGGAAGAATTGAATTAATGAATTAATGAATTAATGAATTGGTGGAAGAATGGAGTGATGGAGTATTGGAAGTTTTTAACTCATCCCCTAAATCCCCCTCTCTTTGGAAAATAGAGGGGAACTTGGAATTCCCCTCTTGCTCCGCAGGAGTTCCTGTGGAAGGAGAGCTAGGGGTGGGTTTGCATTTTCATAACCCCCTAACCCCCTTTTCTAAGGGGGGATAGATTTTTCCCGAATGATCGGGACACATTTGTACATACTTTGTTGTCCGATGAATCGGGATGAGTGTTTATATTAATGCCATCTGTTACAAATTTAAGGAGACGCCATGTTAAAAAAACTTATCTTTTTTCTTTTATTAGTATTTATGCCTGTATCCTGGACTCTGGCATCCGGTTTTTTAGTTTATGAGCAAGGAGCAAAGCCTGCGGCGTTGGGCGGCGCTTTTATTGCAAAGGCTAACGATGTTTCCGCTGTTTTTTATAATCCGGCGGGAATTACAGCTTTTAAAGTAAATAATTTTAGTATAGGCGGATCTTTAATTATTCCGCAAAGTTCTTTTCAGGGACCGGAAAATAATTCTCCCGAAGAATATTCGGAAACAAACAAAGAGATATTCCCGCCGGCGTTTTTTTATTCTGCTTTTCCTGTTTATGATAAACTAACGGCTGGTTTTGGCGTCTTTTCTCTTTTTGGACAAGACTGCGACTGGGATGAAAATTGGGTGGGAAATCAGCTTACGGTAAAATCAAGGATACAAACATATTTTTTAAATCCTGTGCTGGCTTATAAAGTTCTTGATAATTTATCCGTTGCCGCCGGCGTAGAAATAGTTTATGCATCTATTTTGTGGAAGAAACGCCTTTATTATTCGGCAAGAGGAATTTTAGGATGTGCAGAATTTGATGATAATACTTATGGATTTGGATATAATTTCGGCATTCAATACATTCCGTTTGAAAATCTCTCTATCGGCGTTATTTACCGCAGCCCGGTGTTGCTTGATTTTGATGAGGGCGACGCTGCTTTTACTTTTTCTTCGAGCAGCGATACGATAAACGCCGAAGCTCTGTATATATTCCCAGAAACGAAAACGCAGTCTGATATCGAATTGCCCGCTATGTTCGGCATTGGTATTTCGTATGATTTCTTTAACAGATTAACCGCCGAGGTTGACTATCTATGGACAGGCTGGAGCTGCTATGACGAGCGTAAGATTAAATATATTGATAATACAGTCGGCGGGGAAGAAGAAATTTTATTAGAAAAAAATTATGAAGATTCTTACAGTCTGCGTCTTGGGCTGGAATACCGTTTTAATGAATCTCTGGCGCTGCGCGGCGGTTATATAAAAGAGAATAAAGCCGTGCCCGACGCTTATGTTGAACCTTCTATGCCGGACGGCGACCGTAACGTTTATTCGTTTGGTATCGGTTATAAATTTATTTTTGCAGATTTAATGGATGTCAGCATTGACGGTTATTATGCGCTGTTAATGCAGGATGACCGTGAAATAACCAACGCTGTAAATAGTTTTAACGGCAAATACAGAAGTCTAAGTAATATGTATGGCGTCAGCCTTAGCTGGTCATTCTTGGATATATTTTAAAATATTAGGAGACATATAGATGAAAATTGCAAAATATTCATTATTAACCCTGCTTTTAATGATGATTGTTCTCACATCCTGTGAACTGGAAAAATCAATTGATAAGACGCCTTTTAGTACCGGCAGCGCTGATTTCAGCAGCTTTGCAGTCATAGGCGACAGCTACCCGGCGGGTTATCAATCAGCCGCTTTAACTGAACAGCATCAAATATATAGTTTCCCCAATCTTATCGCCCAACAGGCAGGGGTGGATACATTTCAGCAGCCATTATTAGGTTACCCGGGGATCGGCGTTTATACCTCAGCGGGCTACGGCATTCTTGAATTGGAAACGTTATCGCCGTTGTCTATTGTAGCGCAGGATTATGAAGATTATCCCAATTTTGATAAAAACAATCCCTACATTTCATCTGAGGTAAGAGACTATCCCAAGCCATATAATAATTTGAGCATTCCCGGTATATTCTTAACAGATATTCTCAATGCCGCCATATACGAGTTTAGTGAAAGTAAAAGTCCCTTGATTAATACGATTTTACGCTGCGATTTTGCTCACCAGAAAACAGTTGTAGACCAGCTTAAAGAACTTAATCCTACTTTTGTACTTTGTATGGCGGGCAACAGCGACATGCTTGATTATGCATTGAGCGGCGGAACGTCAGATAATCCTATGCCCACAGCGGTAGAATTCGGAGATCTTTATGCGGAATTAATGGATTCATTAAAAGCCACAGGCGCCGATATTGTTACAGGCAATATCCCGGATATCCAGACCCTGCCCTTTTTTAATACCCTTGAACCGTATGTGATTGATACTTTGACCGGTCTGCCTGCTCTTGTTGATGACGAAAAAGTACCGTTTATCGGAGTAGACCCTGAAACCGATCTGGTGCTTTTAACCGCTATGGCTTCTATTAGTGAAGGATTAGGCGTCCCTATAGAATATGGCGGTACAGACGAGCCTTTGCCTGACGAGGATTTCTTGAATGCTGAAGAAATCAGTGAGTTGGGAGAAAAGATTACCGCTTACAATGCCGCTATCTCATCAATCTGTGGATCCCGGGATATTCCTGTTTTTAATTTTAATGTATTTTTAAATGATTTACAGGAAACAGGATATGAGATTGTCGGATATACTTTTGAAGGTGAGTTCCTTACCGGCGGTTTTTTTAGTCTTGACGGCATACATCCCAATGATGCAGGCAACGCTCTTTTAGCCAACCGGTGGATTGATTTGATTAACAATTCGTTTAACGCTAATATCCCGTCTGTGGATGTTAAAAAAATATTGGATGGGAAATAAATCAGTTTTAAAAACTAAAAAGGCGGGCTTTTTGACCCGCCTTTTTTATGAAAGCGAAGAGAACTCACCCCCTGTGTCCCCCTCTCTTTAAAAAAAGAGGGGGAAAGATCCCCCCCCCCCTTCTTTTTGAAAAGGGAAGGGGCCGGGGGATGGGATGGCTTCTTTTCTTCTGGAT
>JAUXGF010000159.1 GCA_030622395.1 Calditrichaceae bacterium | reverse complement strand
GTCTAAAATTAAAGATTATTCCATTCAAAAGAGGTAATTGTTCTTCCTAATATTAATTCTATCTCTCTAAGCATAAATTTTAGTTGGGGAACAGAATATTCGGCATTGGACGGTATGGCTAACCTGTGTTCATGAAAAAACATGAATTGATGCCTTGCTCCTGAAAATGGTCCATCAAAATCAAGGCTTTTTAGTTTTTTTATAAATATTCTTCTTTTACAGGGGTTCCACTGACTCACGTCGTATCTTTCGATTTAAATTAATTCCTTTTAGCGCCGGTAAACGATGTCCTTGCCGTAACCCTAAAAAGATCCAATCTTCCAGGGCAGACCGTAACTCATCTTCACATTCTCTTAGCGTTTTGCCAAATGAAACAACACCCAGACATAGAGGTATGCGACCGGCATAACTTCCGTCGTCAAGTTTATCGTATTCCGCTTTAGATAAGGCATTTTCAATATAATTGCTTAATATAAACCTCACAATTTTTTACCTTTTTTATTAATACTGTATTATAATCGTTTAAGCAATTTAAATATTAGAAAAAAATATAGCAATTAATTATTAACGGTTTAAAAGTAATACCTCAGTTCGTGTGGGAGGCGTTAATGGTGTAATAAACCGCCGCCGTCGTAGCAACTGCCGCACCTCAGGATACAACAACATTAATAAGCTTCTTAGGCACTACAATAACCTTGCGTATAGTTTTGTCTTTTAACAATTCCGGCATGCGTCCCGTTTTTATCGCTAAATCCTGAGCTTCATCTTTGCTCAAACTTGCGCCGGCATTTACCCGCTCGCGAATCTTGCCGTTAATCTGGATAACCCAGGTTATTTCGTCAACTTTTAAATATTCCGGATTATAAGCGGGCCATTGCTGATCGAAAATTGTGTTTTTGCAGCCAAGCTCCAGCCACAATTCCTCGCCAAAATGCGGGGCAAAAGGCGCTAAAAGTAAAATTAGATCATGCGCCGCTTCATTTAATAATTTATGATTAAAATTACCCGGATCCCGGCCCTGGATATATTTATATAATTCATTAGTTAATTCCATTATACGGCTGATGGATGTATTAAAATGAAACCGCTCAGTATCCTCTGTTACGCCTTTGACGGAATTATGCATAACAGTACGCAAATTTTTTTCAGGATCCTCAAAAATATCCGCGCCCTTTGATTCAAAATAAGATTGAACTATTTCAACAAAACGCCAGACTCTATTCAAAAACCTGTCAATGGCTGAGATTCCCGAATCATCCCAGGGACCGCCGTCGGTATAGGCGAATCCAAACATTAAGTACATTCTAAAAACATCGCTTCCGTATTTATCCAAATATGTCTCAGGATTAATAACATTTCCTTTTGATTTGGACATGCGCATACCGTCCGGTCCTTTAATAACGCCCTGATGTACCAAACTCAAAAACGGTTCGTCAAAAGAAAGATAACCCATGTCTCTTAAGGCTTTTGTGATAAATCTTGAATATAATAAATGCATAGTGGCATGTTCTGCCCCGCCGATATATTTATCAACCGGCAGAATTTCATTAATCAATTTTTTATCCCATGCCGCCTTTTCGTTTTTAGCGTCCGGATAGCGTAAATAGTACCATGAAGAGCAAACGAAAGTATCCATAGTGTCCGCTTCCCTGGTTGCGGGTGCGCCGCATTTCGGGCATAAAGTTTTAATAAACGATTCGCTGGCAGCTAAAGGCGACTGCCCTTTGGGATTGAAATCAACATCGTCAGGCAGTAAAACAGGCAGGTCTTTTTCAGGTACAGCCATTTCGCCGCAAGAATCGCAATAAATGATTGGAATAGGCGCTCCCCAATATCGCTGGCGGCTTATCAGCCAGTCGCGCAATTTGTACTGCGTTGTCCATTCTGCTTTAGTTTCTTTTGACAGATCATCGCCAATCTGTTTTGCGCCCTGTTTTGAAGGCAGTTTATCATACTTACCGGAATTAATCATTTCCCCTTCTTCTGTAAAAGCCTTTTTTAATGGGGCGCTTTTATCCGTTCCCGGCTCTAAAATTACTTTTATTATCGGTAGTTTAAATTCAACGGCAAACTCAAAGTCGCGTGTATCATGTCCGGGCACAGCCATTACCGCGCCGGTTCCGTAAGAGCTTAACACATAATCCGCAGCCCAGATAGGAATCTTTTCATTATTAACCGGATTAATTGCATAGCTTCCTGTAAAAACGCCTGTTTTTTCCCGAACGCTTGAAGCCCGGTCAATTTCAGAAATCCTGCCCGCTTCAATAATATATTTCTCAACCTCATCCTTGTATTCAGGTAAAGTCAACTTAGCGGTTAACTCGTGTTCCGGCGCTAAAACCATATAAGTTACTCCAAACAAAGTATCGGGACGGGTTGTAAATACGCTTATTTTCTGATCGGAATGTCCTTCGATATCAAAATGGATTTTTAAGCCCTGGCTCTTCCCTATCCAGTTCTTCTGCATAGCCTTGGTTTTTTCAGGCCAGTCAATTTTATTTAATCCTTCTAATAGTTCTTCGGTATAATTGGTAATTTTAAAAAACCATTGCGTTAAGTTCTTCTTTTCTACCGGTGTGCCGCAGCGCTCGCAGCATCCTTCGTGAACCTGTTCATTAGCTAACACGGTTTTATCTTTTGGGCACCAGTTAACAGGCGCATTTGCTCTGTAGGCTAATCCTTTTTCATATAACTTTATAAACAGCCACTGCGTCCATTTGTAATAATCCGGGCTGCTGGTGACAACCTCGTAATCCCAATCATACATAGCGCCGATTTCTTTAAGCTGCTCTCGTATAAATTTGATATTATTTTCCGTTGATATTTTAGGATGGACGCCTGATTTAACGGCATAATTCTCAGCGGGCAGACCAAAGGAATCAAATCCCATCGGCTCAAAAACATTAAAACCCTGCATGCGTTTAAAACGAGCCCAGGTATCTGTCGGCGCATAATTAAACCAGTGCCCTAAATGCAGTTTATCCGCCGAGGGATAACTGAACATAACCAGGGTGTAGCATTTTTTCTCTTTATTAGATAAATCTACTTTGTCGGTTTGATTATCTTTCCAGTATTTTTTCCATTTAGTTTCAATTTCTTTATAAGGAATTCCCATTAATGATATCTCCGTGGTTTGATTAAATAAGAGGATTTGAAGAAAGAAAAAGTCGGGGCGAGAGGATTTGAACCTCCGACCTTACCGTCCCGAACGGTACGCGCTAACCGGACTGCGCTACGCCCCGATCAATTAGTGATTAACATTTTGAGAAATGCTAATTAATGATAATATAATCATAAGGTGTAAATATAAACTTTATCAATAATCAAGTCAAGATTGTTATATACAAATGCTGGATGCTTGATGCTGGATAAAGAAACTTGATCATCCCCGTATCCGGTAATCGGTAATCAGTAACCGGTAATCGGTATTCCCGCAAAGGCAGGATTTACGCTCCATTCCAACCAGTATCCGGTAATCGGTAATCAGTAAACGGTAATCGGTATTCCCGCAAAGGCAGGATTTACACTCCGCTCCAACCAGCATCCAGTATCCAGTACCCAGCATCCCCGCAAAAGCGGCGTTATTCTTTTCCAAATCGAAGTGAAATCAGGGTGCCGATAATAAAAGTAATGATTGCCCCTATCCCATTTGATGTAAACTCAAAACCGGGATAAATTTGATAAAATGATCCGACTATTAAACCAAGAATCGCATACATTGTAATTGCCGGATATTTTTTTAATGCCCAACTCATAATTTTAGCAAATCCTAAAATTCCTATGACTATTCCTATTCCTAATGTACCGAGTATTATCAAACGCACCCTCATCTCAGGCGTTAATCCGGCTGTTAAAAGAGTGTCTGTTAAGCCGCTTAATGAGCTCAGTACTGTCCAGTAAACTCCAAGTAAAATCAACACAAATGATCCGCTTATACCCGGGACAATCATTGCGGAAGAAGCAATAGCGCCGGAAAGTGCAAAATATAAATAAGTTGCCAGGCTAATTTGAGTATAATCGAAAACTTCTGATTGTTCAGCCGATGTTTGAAGCAATGCCAATAACACGACAATTGACGCTCCTATAAAAAAAGAAAAGAATCTTGAATAATTAATTTTCATATCAGAGTGAGTTTTAATAACAACCGGTATACTACCAAGGATTAGCCCCATAAAGAAATAGACAGTCATTAATTCATAATTAGTATATGCCCAGGATATTATTTTGGCAAAAATAACTATAGATAATAATGCTCCGGAAAAGAGGCTGCTTAGAAATTTAATATATTCCCATCTTTTTTCTTTATCAGTTAAAAAACTTCCCAGCGCTTCCATTAAATCTTCATAAATTCCAAATACCACTGCAATGGTCCCGCCGCTTACCCCGGGAATAATATTAGCAATGCCCATTGCCCCTCCAACAAGGAATATTCGTATAATATGTTTTAAGGACTTTTTATGATTATCTTGATTGTTTACCATCCATTTTTCCCAATTAAAGGTACAAATTTCAATTCTTCTATTTCAATTATATTATAACTTTTATTATCCTTTATTAATATTGTTAATATCTGCTCATCCGCATCGCCAAGTGGAATTAATAATTTCCCGCTTTGTTTTAGTTGTTGTAAAAGATTTTTAGGAATTACAGGAGCGCCGGCAGTTACAATTATTGAGTCATAAGGCGCATAATTTTGCCAGCCTAATGTGCCGTCGCCGATCCTTGATACAAATTGATATTCTAATTCACGTAATATTTTATCGGCGGATTGCCCTATAGCACGAATCTTCTCTATAGTAAATACTTGCGCGCCAAGTTCGCATAATACCGCCGTCTGATAGCCGGACCCTGTGCCGATTTCAAGAATTCTATCGCCGTTTTTAATATTTAAAGCCTGCGTCATCACCGCAACTGTATAAGGATGAGAGATAGTTTGACCAAAACCAATCGGCAGCGCTTTTTCATCATACGATTGAAATTCTAATCCTGCCGGCACAAAACGATGACGCGGCGCGGCGCGCATAGCTTTTAGTACGCGTTCATCTGTTATACCCATTTGCCGTAGGCGCGAAATCATCTTTTCTATTTTTTGTTTATAAATCATTTTAAATGCAATAATTCTCTTATAATTAACCCGATAAATCGAAACGTGTCCCTGATATGATTTATATGGGAATTTTCATGATTATAAATTGTCGGAATATCTATAAAATCAATTCTTACATTTTTCCGCGCCGCCCTGATAATAAATTCACTTTCTAACTGGAAACCATCTTCCCTTAGTTTTATAATATTCAAAACATCTCTATGAATAAGCCTGTATCCGCATTGACTATCTTTAATTTTCTGCCCGCTGATTATTGAAAGAATAAAAGAAGTTAAAGTATTTGATATTATTCGGGCAACAGGCATTTTACCGCAGCTTTTCCGCCTGTTACCAATAACAAATTTACCGCCTTCTTTTTGCCCAAGATTAATAAAATCCGGTATTGACGCCGCAGGATGCTGTAAATCGGCGTCCATGCAGATTAGAAACTCTGAATCGCTTGATTGCAGAAAATCGTTAAATCCTGTTTTTAAAGCAAAGCCCTTGCCCTTATTTTCCGCAAATGATTTTACTTTACAGCCTAAATTATCAGCGATTGTATTTGTTCCGTCTGTTGAGCCGTCATCAATAACATAAATTTTATCAGGCTTCCGCTCTAATGAATTTAATTGATTAATTAATTGAGGCAGTGAATCCTGTGCATTGTATGCAGGGATTAGAATATCATACTTGATCATTAAAGTGATTCCTCAGGAGCGTTAATCTCAATAACAAAACTTGCTTGGGTAATACCGTCAGTGAGGGGAATGGTAATTTATTGGGATATATATTTGGAATAACACAAACCCACCCCTAGCTCTCCTTCCACAGAAACTCCTGCGGAGCAAGAGGGGAATAAGCAATGCCCCTCTTGGGAGGGGTTAGGGGTGGGTTATTCCAACATATACCAAAATAATTCCCCACTAATTTTATATTAAAACATTCTTACTATTTTTATTGATTAAATTGTATCAACATATTAGAAATACTGTACCCCTTAAAAATAAAAAATGGGGATTGGTTTCAATCCCCATTCTAAATCTGTCGGAGCGACTGGATTTGAACCAGCGACCCCTTGAACCCCATTCAAGTACGCTACCAGACTGCGCCACGCTCCGAACTCTGCCAATGTAAATAAGAATCAAACTAAAATCAACCGCTTGATTCTCTATTCATCTAAAATTTTTATAATTTCTTTTAGCCGCTTAATTATTTCCTTATAATTATTACTATCGCCTATGATTGTATTTTCTAAATTGTTATCATTCAATTGATACTCTAATGCGTTAGCCTCATTCAGTTTTTCTTGAGACTTTTCGGAAATATTTTTTTCTTCATTTAGCAGGGCATTAGCTCCCTTGATCGTAAAACCCTTAACATACAGTAATTCTTTTATCTTTAAAATTCGCTCAATATCTTCTTCGCTGTATTGACGATTACCGCCCGGCGATTTCACAGGATTCAAACTGTCGAAAACAGTTTCCCAATACCTCAAAACCGACTGCGGTAAATCCGCTGAATCAGCAGCCTGCCCAATTGAATAACGTATTTTCTTTAAATTCATAAAAATAGCTCCTGATAGGAAATTATAAATTTATATAATTTAATCCGGTTGTCCAAATATTTATTAAAT
>JAUXGF010000450.1 GCA_030622395.1 Calditrichaceae bacterium | reverse complement strand
TGTTCTGTCGAACGCAATAAATAATGAAAGTAGCCACCAAGACACAAAGGCTCTAAATATTTAAAAATTAATTGTTTCTTTGTGTCTTGGTGTCTTCGTGGCATTCTACATTATATAAACTTTCGTTTCGACCCGTAAAGAAATTAAACGCATTTGAATTTTCATAAAAAGGGGAATAATCGTGACAGCTCGAATCATCTTTTTAGTAAATATTTTATACGCTTCCTTTTTATTAGCTGATTCACCGCGGGTAATATTAAAACTTCCCTGGGGCAGCGGGCAGCTTGCCGCCGGTTTAAGGGAAGCGCCGGAAGCATTTTACGGTCCCCAGTCTTTTAAAGTAGAAGATGATCAAATACTTTTGCTCGATACGCAGAATGGTTTTTTGAAACGGTTTGTAAAAGGGCAGGTTCAGGAAATGATTCCAGTTCCCGGCTGGACTGATGATTTTATTTATCATTCTTCAAAAGAATATGCTTTATTATTGAATAATCAATTGCGTTATTATCAGGATGGTAAAATCTCGTCTCTTTATACAGCGCCGGGAAGAAAGGTAATACAATCCATTCAACCGCTAAAGGGCGCTATGTGTGCCGTTAATTTTTCGGACGGCGGCGGTCTGCGGTTTGACTCTGCCCGCAAACAGGCTGAACAAGTAAAACCGGGTCAATTATTGAATGATAACAATCGTATCCAGCTAAAAAAAAATGATTCCGGCAGGGGACAGGTAATTTTGTTGAAAGAAGATGGAAGTTATCAAGCATCATTCGAAATAAATATTAGTGAAAACAACCTGGCAAGTTTGAGTCTGATCGGTAGGGATTCCGGAGGGCGATTATTTATAAACATGGAGTTTTTTATTCAGCATATTCCTCTGCGGGTTAAACGGGAAGTGCGGGTCTTCAATAAACAAGGAAAATGTCTTGCCTGCTATAATATTCCGGTAAGCGCTTATGCCCAGGTTTTCAGGGATATGTATGTAGATCAATCGGGAAATTTGTATCATTTGATTACTACTGCCGACGGCGTCGAAATTTTAAAATGGCCTTTGGCTGATAGCGATAAACCGAACATGCCGGAGAGATTCGATTATCCTGACGTGTATCAAAAATCGTATCATTATAATATTAATATTGATCCGCAAGATGAAAGCGAACAGAATGTTTTATTAGATGATTTTGATAGCTATCCCCAGGTTATGCCGGGCGAGGCTCTGGAAATCGCCGATACTTATGTGCAGTTACTTTGGATTTGTCAGGCTGAAAATTTAACAGACGGGGCTATTATCGATGAATACGGCAAATGGGTACGAACCCCTGACTGGATCGGCATTGGGCAGAACCAGAAAATTCCGTACCGTTGGGGAGGTTTTGAAAGTATCGAGACGTATTTAGACGGGATTGCCGCCGGGAAATATGCCGGTGATAATTATACGGGTAAACCCGGCGCAACGCCGTCCGCTGTCGGGGTTGATTGCTCGGGGTTTGTAGCGCGCTGCTGGAAACTGCCCTTTAAATATTCCACAAGCATGATGGGCGACGGTTTAAGTCTGCCTTATGAAAGCTGGGAGCAGGCAAAACCCGGCGACGCCGTTCATAAAGTGGGGCATGTGCGCCTGGTTACCGCTCAAAATGTATCCGGGAATATTGATGTGGCAGAAGCCGCGGGGTGTGACTGGCGCGTATCCTATCGAACCATCAAATACAGCGATCTAGCAGCTTATACGCCGCGGTATTATGTAAACATGCAGGGCGCGCCGGGCAACATACCTCAACCGCAAACAGATCATCTGTCGGCTGGTGAAAATGCGCAATTAAAATGGACTATGGCGGGAAAAGAATCCATATCCGGCTTTAACTTGTATATTTCGGATAACGGCGTAGATTGGCAGGACGGGCACTATCTTGCAGCGGACGCCGGTGAATATGAAGAGCCGCTTGCCAGCGGACAGTCCGTCTATTATCGATTAGCGAGTATTGCTTTATCGGACAGCGGAGAAGGCTTGCCTTCCGATACTTACGGCGCTTGTCGTAAGGACGGCGCGTCCAAAGTGTTAATCGTCGACGGCTTTGACCGGACTTCCGCCAACGGGGGAAGCTGGGCATATACATATCACAATTTCGCCGTTACTCATGGACGAGCCCTGGCGGCGAATGGCATTCCGTTTGAGACTGTGGCTAATGAAACGGTAATAAACGGCGGAATTAATCTGCAGGATTACGAGGCTGTGTTCTGGATTTTAGGCGATGAAAGCACGCATGACGGAACTTTTTGCCGCAGCGAACAGGATTTGGTTAAACCCTATTTACAAAACGGCGGAAAATTATTTGTAAGCGGCTCCGAGGTCGCCTGGGATCTCGATGAAAATGGAAGCGCTAATGATAAAACATTTATCAATCAATTTTTAAAAGCAGGTTATGTTAATGACAACGCTGATTGCTATACGGTTAACGGATTTGAAAACACCCCGTTTACCGGTTTAACTTTACATTTTGATAATGGCGCTCATGGAGTGTACACGGAAGATTCTCCCGACGTCATTGCTCCCGCAAACAGCGGCACTACAGCTATAAAATATACAAGCGGTGATATTGCGGCAATTTATTATGAAGGGCTTTTCCCTGATGGCGCTCAAGAAGGAAAACTGTTTTACATGGGTTTCCCTTTTGAAACTATCTATATTGAAAGCGAACGTAATGATTTAATGGATAAGATTGTTGGATTTTTTAATCTCAATGCCAATTCTGTGGATGAAAGGGAACATGCTGCGCCGCCTCAAACTTTCGTTTTATATGGAAATTATCCCAACCCCTTTAACGCTCAAACTCGTATCAGTTTTGCAATTCCTTTTGCCGGGCGGGTGACTTTGCAGGT
>JAUXGF010000238.1 GCA_030622395.1 Calditrichaceae bacterium | reverse complement strand
TGGTTTTTAAGCGCCGATAAAGATGACCGCGCAAAAGCCGTAGTGCTTAAAGAAAATGAGTCGATTAAATTTGAGGGCATGGAAGATAAAAAACGTTATGAAGGCGTCAATTTTATCCTTGCAACTATGGCTCAAAATGCCTTTATTAAACAGAGTCAGTATTTAGCTTCGGTTGTTCAAAAATCATTATCAAAAAAATTAAAACCGATTGGGATGAAAGATTTGGGCGTAAAACAAGGAGGCTTTTGGGTAATGGTTGGGGCTACAATGCCGAATATTTTAGTTGAAATGGGACACATATCTAATAAATTTGAAGCAAAGCTGTTGAAACAAAAATCTACACAGACAAAACTTGCAAACGCTATTTATAATGGAATAGCAAAATATAAAAAAGATATTGAGGATTCTATATAGAAATGAAAGATCCGATTGGAATATTCGATTCCGGGATCGGCGGATTGACGGTCGTAAAGGAATTAATTAAACTATTACCCGATGAAAATCTTATATATTTTGGGGATACGGCGCGAATCCCTTATGGTACAAAGTCAAAGCGTTTGATTCAGCAATATGCGCTCGAAGACGCAAATTTTCTTTTACAGTATAATATCAAGCTGTTAGTGGTTGCCTGTAATTCGGCTTCTTCATTGGCTTTATCTGTGTTACAAGAAAGTCTTGATATACCGGTCATTGGGGTCGTTATTCCCGGCGCGCAGGCTGCGGTCGATCTTTCTAAAAATAAACGGATAGGCGTGATCGGCACTACTGCGACAATCAATAGCGGGGCTTATTCCGCACAAATAAAGCGGCTAACGCCGGATGCAAAAGTAATTGGGCAGCCCTGTCCGCTGCTTGTCCCATTAGTTGAAGAAGGCTGGCTGGATGATTATGTTACGCAGCTTACATTAAAGAAATATTTGCATGATATGATGAGAGAAGATATTGACACGCTTATTTTAGGCTGCACGCATTATCCATTATTAGAACCGGCAATCCGCAAAGTAGTTGGATCGGAGAAGCATTTAATTGATTCGGGCAGGGAAACGGCTAAAGCGGTTAAAGAAGTTTTAATGAAGGAAGATATGTTAAATCTAAAAGGAAAAACGATTCAGAATAAATTCTTTGTCAGCGATATACAGGAAAAATTTGCAGAAGTTGGTTCAAGATTTCTTGGACAGCCTTTACAAAATATAGAACGAATTGATTTCGAACAATTTTTAATTCAGTTAGGGACAAATGTGCCTTGCGCTGAAAATCTTGGTAAAGAGTAATAGGTAATGGTTATCGGTGATAGGTGATTAGTAATCGGTGCTCAGAGATCACTTTGCTTCTGATACGAGGGAAGAAGTAGCCCCGAGGGGTCGCTGCGCGAGAAGTAGGAAATAGGAATTTGGAAGTGGTAAGTAGCCCAATAGGATCGGAAAATTTAACTGGTAACCGATCACTGATCACCGATCACCGACTGAACGGTTACGCTGAAATAAATTTAAGACGAGGTTAAAGATGAAGTTAGTTTATAAGATTGTCCTGCTAATCTCTTTTCTGGGACAATTTGTTGTTGCCGGGAATAATCTTACAAGCTCATTTGAGTTTTTAAGAACCGATTTTAGCGCCAGAAGCGCAGCTATGTCCAACGCTTTTACGGCTGTGCGGGGCGATGTTAGCGGCTTGTTTATTAATCCCGCCGGTATGGCTTACATACAGGAAAGGCAGTACGGTTGTAATTATACAAATTACCTGTTAGATATATCAGGCGGTTCAGCCGCTTATGCGTATATTTTAGAAGGCTATGGAGTGCTGGGCGTCGGCATAATTTATATGGATTATGGTAATTTTGAAGAAATGGATGAATTTGCGACTTCCACAGGCAATGATTTCAGCGCTAATGAATTAGCTTTCACTGTTGGTATTTCCAATTATTTGGATGATCGTTTTACTTATGGCGTTAATTTAAAATATATATTTTCTAAAATTCATGATTACAACGCTTCGGCTGTGGCTTTGGATTTTGGCATTATTTATGAGGCGCCTTTTCAAGACGATTTGTATTTTGCCTTTTCGTTAATGAACGTTGGCTCAAATTTTGAATATTATTACGGCAAAACAAAAGAATCGCTGCCTTTAACCATGCGTATTGGATTCACTAAAAAGTTGGCTCATTTACCGTTAGAATTAGGCGTCGCTTTAAATGATTTAAACATCGTTTCGGATGAGTTGATCGACCGTCTCAAAAGATTTTCCATAGGGGGCGAATTTCGTTTAAGCGAGCTCCTGCGGCTTCGTCTTGGTTATAACAATGACCTGCACAGCAGCGTTGAAACCACTACCGACGTAAAATTCGGAGGCGTATCGGGAGGCTTAGGAATTTATTGGCGGCAATTCCGTTTCGATTACGCCTATTCAAATTACGGCGCTTTAGGTTCCACACATAGAATTGGCATAACCGGAACGATTGATTGATTGCAGATATAAAAGCTGTCAGCGCTCAGCTATCAGCTATTAACAATCGACTGTCAGTTTTAAACTAATTTAGCTGAATGCTGAATATGCTAACAAGTTTTCCCCGATCATCGTTCGGGATATATTGAAATAAATCTTTCTTCAATTAAAGACCGCATTAAATTTATGTTTATAGATTACGTTAAAATATATGTAAAAGCCGGGCAGGGCGGAAGCGGCTGTATGAGTTTCCTCAGGGAAAAATTTATTGATAAAGGAGGCCCTAACGGCGGCGACGGCGGGAAGGGCGGCAGTGTAATCATAAAAGGCAATCGGAATTTAAGAACCCTGCTGGATTATACTTACCGTAGAGAATACCGGGCAAAGCACGGTCAGCATGGAATGGGCTCAAATTGTCATGGCAAAAAAGCGGATGATATAGTTTTAGAAGCGCCTTTAGGCACTATCATAAAAGACGCCAAGTCCGGTGAGATTTTAGCCGATATCGTTGAAGACGGGCAGATTTTTGCAGCGGCGCGCGGCGGAAAAGGCGGCAGGGGTAACGCCCGCTTTGCCACGCCGACACATCGCAGCCCCAGGGAATGGGAAGTGGGAAATCCCGGTGAAGAACGCCGGCTGGAGCTGGAACTTAAACTAATCGCCGATATTGGGCTGGTAGGTTTGCCCAATGCCGGTAAATCCACTTTGCTTTCGCGGATCAGCTCTGCAAAACCTAAAATCGCCGATTATCCTTTTACTACGCTCGCGCCCAATTTAGGTATAGTTTCCTATCAGGATTTTAAAAGTTTTGTCGTGGCGGATATTCCGGGATTGATTGAAGGCGCGCATACAGGCAAGGGGCTGGGACATCAATTTCTGCGTCATATTGAGCGCACGCGCGCCCTGGCTTATTTAGTTGATATAAACGATGAAAATCCACGCCAGACTTTTGAAACTTTAGAGAATGAATTAAAGACCTACAGCCGGCTAATGATAAAAAAACCATCCATGATTGTATTGACTAAGTTAGATGTTCAATCTAATGACTCACAGAAAATTAAATTTAACGCAGACTTACCTGTAATGAAAATATCCGCTGTCAGAGGCGATAATTTATCTCAGTTGAAAAACGAGTTTTATGAATTAATCATGCAGGCAGAAAAATTGGACGAAACTTTTTGAGCGCTATGATGAATGAATTTACAATTGAAGCTTTACTCGGACTCTATTCCGTTCCTTCTATCGGACCCACGCGGATGCGCAAATTAATTTCGGTTTTTAAAACGCCGCAGGCGGTATTGGACGCCGATATCCGCCGGATTATGAATGTAGAGGGGATTGACCGTAAGACCGCTGAAAAAATCAAAAATGGACCGGATGAAAATTTTATCCAAAATCAATTAACCATGATGAAAGAGCACGGAGTTGAAATCCTGACTTATTGGGATGAAAAATATCCCAAGCAGCTTAAGAAAATATATGATCCGCCTGCTTTTCTATTTTTTAAAGGTGATTTGGAGTGTTTTCAAAAACCGGCGGTTGCTATTGTCGGCACGCGCGTCCCCTCAAGCTATGGTAAAATGATTACCGAACAATTTTCAAGGGAACTCGTTCAGCATGATTTTGTTATCATCAGCGGTTTTGCCCGTGGTGTAGATACGCACGCTCATAAAGCAGCGCTAAAAAATGGCGGTAAAACTATTGCAGTTTTAGGCAATGGATTAGACCGGGTTTATCCCCCGGAGAATAAATCAATGCTGCCCGCTATTTATGAAAACGGCGCGGTGATTAGTGAATATCCAATGGGTACAAAGCCGGAAGCCGGTAATTTCCCTAAACGCAATCGAATTATCAGCGGGTTGAGTGAAGGGGTTTTATTGACCGAAGCGGGAGCAAAAAGCGGCGCTTTAATCACAGCCTTTTATGGATTGGATCAAAACCGTGAAATATTTTCTGTGCCCGGCGCAATTACTTCAGGGAAGAGCGCCGGCACAAACAGGTTGATAAAAGAAGGCGCTAAATTAGTCCAGTCAACCATGGATATTCTTGAAGAACTTAATGGTAAACTTGCCTTAAATTTGGGGAAAGAAAAAGCGGTAAAAAAAATACCTCATTTAGATGAACCGGCAAAAACTATTTATGAGTTGTTAGGAAATGAACCGCTTCATATTGATCAGCTTGCTATACAAGCCGATTTATCAACATCGGAAACATTGAGCGTTTTATTGACTTTAGAATTAATGGACTTAATAAGGCAGCTTGCCGGAAAAATGTTTATTAAGTATTAAATAAATTTATTATTAACAGTTTGAAGATTTCAATAGTTTTGACGCTGATTTAAAACTCGTTAATTTTTTTATAAATGTAGAAATTTGTCTGTGCGTTTATACTGGAACAGAAGTTGTTTGCATGCCAACAGCTTTGTTTTGACAGTTGAGCGGAGCGAAATCCCGATTTCGGGGCAGATCGCTATAAATTAAAAATATAAAAATCAGCGTTGTTGTTGTAAGTATTGGATGCTTTTTCATAAATATCTCTTTTATTTTTAACGGTTGACATAAGGGGCGCGGAACGTTTTACAATTTTCCGGATGCCCTGAAAAGGGACGCGTTTCGCGTCCCTTTAATGCCTTTGTTATGTGCCAATTGATTTGACAAAATATTAATTACATAATTTGTATGATATAGCAAGTAACTCATTGGATATAATTTCAAATTGAGTAAGACCAGCTGACCTGTTAGGAATATTTCTCAAAAAGCCCTGTGGAGTTTTTTCTACGGGTAATAGTGTTAATCCAGAAACCAATGAGTTAAAATCATTCATTGCTTCTGTGCT
>JAUXGF010000043.1 GCA_030622395.1 Calditrichaceae bacterium | reverse complement strand
GGCCGCTTCAGATGCGGAGATAGTTTTGTAGCTTACCAGAAGCCGCAATAATTCTTCCGCAAAGTTTTTGGACAGAAGAGTTGATAATCGGGATAATGTTTTAAAATTCATATTCATTTATTATTAAATTCTCATTTGATTATAGAACACAGATGACACGGATAAAACGGATTTTCACTGATATAAAATTTCTTTACACTATACTACAAGCTTCAAAGCATTCATCTTTTTTATAATTTTATCGCTTTCACCATTTTTATACATTTCCAAAAATTCTTTAAACAAATTCCCAAACGAAGCGCAAAGCTGGTCAAAGGTCAATTCCTCTGTATATTTTCGATAATCTTTACGAGTAATATTTACAGCTACATTTCCAGCAAAATCGAAAGATATGTAACTGTCATTTAAATAATTCCGCCTAAGCCCTAAAAAATAATACAACATATTTCCCGGGATAATTAATATAACTTTGTCGTTTTCATAAAAGGGGAAGACGGCGCTATTTTTTAATAAGAACCGGGCAAATCCAATGATTTCATCTTTTGAATATTCTGCCTGTCCCGCGGGAAACGGACGGGGAGTATAGCCGTTCTTTGTTTCATTGACTGATCGCGCCGCCAATTCCAGAACTTCCCTGTAGCGCCATTTCATTTTATGCGCTGCCAACGCGTACAATAATAAAATAAAAAATGTTCCGGCTAAAATTGCAAACACTGCCGTCAGATAATGTTGATGATAAGCTGAAGACATATAAAATGTAAGCGCTGCAAATAAATAAAAACCTATTGGTATAAAGAAAATCCGGTTTTTTGTGTTCATTAAAAAAATGAAATGCAATACTGCCGCCAGGCACATAACATAAGCAAAAACATATATGAATGTTACTTCACCGACTATACCCCAGAGAATTACTGCCATAACGCTTAACACAATAATTGGTATTACAATTTGTATGACCGGGTTGGCTGGTTTTATACGTAATGTATTTTCCATTTTAATTTCCTCCTGAATCTTTTTTATTAATTCCATCCGCTATCCGTTGGGCTTCATCTTTTGTAAAATCACCGGTTATAATAGCAATGCCTTGATCGATCGGCGCATTAATTATTGGCGCGGTAACCAGTTTGCCGTCCACTAACATTCCCATCCGTCTTTTTAAATTTTCCCTTGTCAATTGAGCGAACTTATCTTTTCCCGTTAAAGTAAACTGCAATTCAACAACAGGCTTTTCATCCCATATAACAACAGAAGCCATGGCAATATCGTCGTTTGACATTATAACCTCATCGTGCAAATAAAATTTTTGCCCTGTAATGGGAAGGATTATCTCTGTTAAACCTTCAGCCGCTTCAGTTTCGGCGAAGCGGAATTCAATGCTTACTTTTTCGGCTTGTTTTTCAGGCGTAAAGCAGCCGAATAAAGCTGCTACGATCAACAAACTTATAAAATTTTTCATAGTTGCCGCCTTTCATTTAATCTAACTATATCTTATCCATTTTAGAGCTTCCTTAAGGGACGGCTTTTTACCATACATCAAAATGCCCACGCGGTAAATTTTGGCGATGATTTTCAGCAGCAAAACAGTCGAGACGATCATAATTACAATTGATAAATAAGCGCCGTCAGGGATAACCGGATCGCACACGGCAATGCGGGCAAACATTACAATCGGGCTGAATAATGGTATTAAAGAAATCCAATAAGCCATGCTTGTTTCCGGATTTTGAGCAACGCTGAACATCATAAAAAAACCAAAAATAATAAGTATGATAATAGGAAACTGCAAATGCTGTCCTTCATCTTCAGTATTAACGATTGCGCCAATTACTGCATAGAGCCCGGCATAAAATATATAACCCATTAGAAAGAAAATGATAAAAAAAGCAAAAACACTGGCTGAAAAATTAATCTGGTTAACGACGTCTAATAAATCCGGGGTCGTAACGCCGAAACCGGTAAAAATAGCTACGCCGTAAACTGACGATCCTAAAACAAACAGCCCAATCACAATTAATTGGGTAAGACCTAAAAAGCTGATACCGATCAATTTCCCAACCAATAATTCAATAGGTTTCATGGATGAAACAATGGTTTCGGTAATACGCTGACTCTTTTCTTCTATTACGCTGCGCATAACGGTTTGCCCGTAAAGCATAACCATCAGGAATAGTACATAAGCAAGGATATATGTTAAAACGAAACTGGACGCCCCGCTTTTTTCTAACTCTCCTTCTTCCGTAACCTGGCGGCTGATCAGCTCGACACGTCCCTGCCGGAATTCCTTGCGTATGGAATCGGGCGGAAAGCCCTTCTTTGCCAGGCGATAATTTGTGACAATCCTGGAAATACTGCGTCCTATTTCCTTTTGCTCATCCCAGTTGCTGACGCTGCGCGCGGCATATTTAACTTTCCGCGATTCGACTATATCTTCCGGGATAAGCAGATAACCGTCAATCTCTTTTCCGTTTATCAAACTTTGAAGGTTGGAAATAACCGTATCCAAATTCTGATCTTCTAAATCTACTTTTGTGAAGCGGAACTCAGGCTCGCCGCTGTCCAGTGTATCGGATAGCATTAGTACAAAATCATCATAGATAAGCCCGCTTTGATCAATAACGTGGTAATCTTTTGTTGAAGGTTGAAATAAAACAGAAAAAATGAAAACTCCGCCAAAGATTAAGACAAACATTAACGGTATGATCAGTGTGCCGATAATAAATCCTTTAGTTCTGACGCGGGTGACATACTCCCTGGTAATGACTGCAAGAACTTTTTTATTCATGATTAGATTCTCCGTTATTTTCTGAGCCGACCGCCTCGATAAAGATATCATTCAGCGAAGGTTCTTTAATTTCAAATTTACTTATTCTTACATCCGCCATGGCTTCCTGTAATAATTTTTGCGGATCCGCGTCCTTTTTTAACTGGACTTCAACATAGCGCCCGTAATTATCATACTTAATAATTTGATCAGAACGTTTTAAGAATCCATCGTTACCGTCGTATTCTATAAGTACATTGTTTTTACCGAAATTGCTTTTTACCTCGCTCAGTCTTCCAGAAACTATATCCCGTCCTTTATTGATTAATAAGATTTCATCACACAGTTTTTCGGCGCTTTCCATTATATGAGTTGAAAAAATAATAGTTGTGCCGTTTTCTTTGAGTTCGAGCATAATATCTTTAATCAGATTGGTGTTGATCGGATCTAAGCCGCCAAACGGTTCATCTAAAATCAATAATTTGGGATTATGCAGAATAGTGCCGATAAATTGGATTTTCTGCTGCATGCCCTTGGAAAGCTCTTCAATTTTTTTCTTTTTCCAGTCCATCAGATCGATCCTTTCCAGCCAGTAATCAATTTGCTTCTCTGCCTCTTTTTTGTTCATAGATTTAAGCTTGGTCATAAAAAGAAGCAATTCACCTACGCCCATTTTTTTATACATGCCCCTTTCTTCCGGAAGATAACCGATTTGGTTTGTGGCTTTATCCAAATGGGAATTTCCCAGAAGTGAAACGCTTCCGGAATCGGGGATAATAATATTCATGATCATGCGCAGGGTGGTTGTTTTACCGGCGCCGTTTGGCCCAATCAGACCAAAGACGGTTCCCTCATCAATACTAAATGAAACGCCGTCCACCGCTTTAAAATCACCGAAACTTTTGCTGATGTTTTCGACTGTCAGTATTTTCATAATTACCTCTTTGTGGATTATATTTTAATAGGTATACATTTTTCCCGGTATAAAATTCAAATGTTTAAAATAATTTACGGAGCTTTATTAACTTTGTTTCATATAAACTTCAATTAATATGAAGTATATAAATATTAAAACTGTTTGTCAAGAAAATAATTAAAATAACTGTAAGACCTAAGCCTTTGGTGGATACTCGTTATATCCCACCAGTGAATAGGATATAACGTAACTTTTTATATTATTTGTTGATAAATGATAATTTTTGCATCATATTCCTTTAAAAAATAAATTACCCTTTAAACTTATCGAGAAGTCCGATTTAATAGTTTTGCTTACGGTATATTGTAGCCGTTAATTCAGCAAAGGCATTAGCTTAAAAATTATAATTTTCGTTATTCACCGAAACGTTAGATTCATTTACCGAAAATCATTTAACTTTTTTATCTAACTTCTGTATAATTACAAAAGATAATTAAATAAGATAAATTATTCATTTTTCAGAAGGAGAAAAAAATGGATCACAAAATCAGAAATATTCTGGATACAAAAGCAATTATCGGGTTGTGTATTATTGCAGCCGGTATACTTATTTTACTTGAGAATCTTGGAGTCTATCTTGGTTTTTATGTATGGGACTGGTGGCCTATGATTCTCATTTTAATCGGTATTGGGCAAATTATTCAGCCAAAGGAAACGCGTCAATTTTATGGCGGGTTAATTATAATTATTATCGGGTTCCTATTTCTTATTAACAATCTTGATATTTATTATTTTCATTGGAGGAATGTCTGGCCGATCATTCTCATATTAATCGGAATTAATATTCTCAGACATCATATATGGGTAACGAAAGAAGAGGCTTCAGACATAAACTTTATTAATCTGTTTTTCTTCCTGGGTGGTGGAGACAACAAGTTTACATCTAATAAATTAAAAGGCGGAAGAATAACGGCAATTATGGGCGGCGGCACAATTGATTTACGTGATACATCTTTTGAAGATGATGTTATTACTATTGAAACATTTGCTTTTTGGGGAGGAATTGATATCAGGGTGCCACAGGAATGGCAGGTTAACATGCAGGGGACGCCCATCCTCGCAGGCATGGAGAATAAAACTACTGTAACTTATGTAGATAAAGATAAACCCGCTCCATGGCAATCCGGAAAACGTTTAATCATTAAAGGTACGGCAATTATGGCGGGAATTGAAGTAAAGAACTAAAATGGACCCATTTCTCCGTTCCTACAAATATTTCGTCCGGAACTCGGGGATAAAGAATTATTCGGTTTAACGTTGGTGAATCATAGTTGGAATTATTTCCTCGTATCAGAGTTAAACGCCCCAATTTCAAATTCCTAATTCCCAATTCCTGCCCTTCGGCTAAGCTCAGGGCGCCGCTTCTCGCGCAGCGACCCCTTTCACGAGGTGATCCCGATTATTCGGGGCGGGGCTACTTTTCCCTCGCTATGCCATAATACAAAAGGGATTGCAGGATCGGTTAAAAATATTCTTAACAATTTTTCACGAATTCAACTTATAAGAAGGGACTGGCTAGTTTCTCTTAAGTCCCATCCTTACTAAGGATGGAATTTAGGGGTGGTTAATGTTACATATCTTAAACCAAAGACTCAACCAATCCCTCCTTTGGATACTACATTCTTTAATAAAACTAATTGAATCTAACGAAAATATAAAAATAGCGACTCCGCTTCTTATTAATAAAATCAATCAAGAAAATACAAATATTGACGAATACCAATTAAAGTATTATCAATAATCATTTTATAAATGATAATGATAAAAAATTAATTGGAAATTAATGTCATTGATTATAGGATTTGTCTTATATCCTGACTGTTTGGAATTTAATTTATAAGCGCTAATTAAGCTGGATATTAGAGAATGAAAAGGATTACCGAATGAGTACAGATATTAAAATCAATAAGTTCATCTGCCTGACAATTCTATACATTTTAAGCGTATCAGTTAGCCTTTATGGACAAGATCATAATATAAGATTTGAGCATATTTCGCTTGAGCAGGGTCTGTCACAAGTGACAGTAAATTGTATACTGCAGGATAGACAGGGTTTTATGTGGTTTGGTACACAAGACGGCTTGAATAAGTATGATGGATACAAATTTACTGTCTATCACTATGATCCGGAAAACAACGCCAGTTTAAGCAATAATTTCATCTGGTCGATTCAAGAAGATGCTAGGGGCAACCTGTGGATTGGGACCTGCAGTGGCGGGCTCAATAAATTCGATCCAAAGACGGAAACCTTCACCAGTTATCAGCACCAGGCCGATAACCCCCAGAGCCTCAGTAACAACTTTGTTTGGTCGGTTTTTGAAGACTCCAGGGGCAGTCTGTGGATTGGGACTCACGGCGGCGGTCTCAATAGATTCGATCGAAGGACGGAAACCTTCACGCGTTACATGCATCAGCCCGATAACCCCCAGGGCCTCAGTCATAACTCTGTCTATTCGATTTTTGAAGATACCGGGGGCAGTCTGTGGATTGGGACTCTCGGCGGTGGTCTCAGTAAATTCGACCGTAAGGCAGAGATTTTCACCCGTTACCAACATCAGGCCGATAACCCCCAGAGCCTCAGTAGCAATTTTGTCCAGTCGATTTTTGAAGATACCGGGGGCAGCCTGTGGATTGGAACTCGCGGTGGATTAAATAAATTCGATCGAAAGACAGAAACCTTCATTCGTTATCAGCACCAAGCCAATAACCCTAAAAGCCTCAGTCATAATCGTGTCTGTTCGATTGTTGAGGATACTGGAGATAACCTATGGATTGGGACTTACGGTGGGGGTCTCAATAAATTCGATCGAAAGACGGAAACCTTCTCTCATTCCCAGCACCAGACCGATAACCCCCAGAGCCTCAGTAGCAACTTTGTCCAGTCGATTATTAAGGATGCCGGTGGCAACCTGTGGATTGGGACTTACGGTAGTGGGATCAATAAATTCGATCGAATGGCGGATATTTTTCCCCGTTACCAGCATCAGGTCGATAACCCCCAGAGCCTCAGTAATAACGTTGTCTGGTCGATTATTGAGGATTCCGAGGGCAGCCTGTGGATTGGGACTAACGGTGGAGGTCTCAATAAATTCGACCGAAAGACAGAAACCTTCACCCGTTACCAGCATCAGGCCGATAACCCCCAAAGCCTCAGTAATAACGTTGTCTGGTCGATTATTGAGGATTCCGAGGGCAGCCTTTGGGTTGGGACCGAGGATGGATTAAATAAATTCGATCGAAAGGCAGATATCTTCACCTGTTACCAGCACCAGGCAAATAATCCCCAGAGCCTTAGTAACAACTTTGTCTTTTCGATTTTTGAAGATACCGGGAGCAACCTGTGGATTGGTACTTACGGTGGAGGTCTCAATAAATTCGACCGAAAGACAGAAACCTTCACCCGTTACCAGCACCAGGCCGATAACCCCCAGAGCCTTAGTCACAACGCTGTTTTTTCGATTTTTGAAGATGCAGGAAATAATCTGTGGATTGGGACTAACGGTGGAGGTCTCAATAAATTCGATCGAAAGGCAGAGATATTCACCCGTTACCGGCACCAGGCCGATAACCCCCAGAGCATCAGTAACAACTTTGTTTTTTCGATTTTTGAAGATTCCAAGGGCAACCTTTGGAGTGGGACTCGCGGTGGATTAAATAAATTTGACAGAAAAGCAGAAACCTTCAGTTATTACAGAAAAAAAGACGGTTTGCCCAATGATGTTGTATCTGGAATTTTAGAAGATGATAAAGGGTGCTTGTGGTTAAGTACTAATAATGGGATCAGCAAATTTAATCCTAAAACTAAAATGTTTACTAATTACAATAAGAAAGACGGACTGCAGAGTAATGAATTTAATAGCGGGGCATATTACAAAGATCGAACAGGCAGAATGTACTTTGGCGGAATAAACGGTTTTAATGAATTTTATCCTGACAGCGTAAAGGATAACACATATATTCCACCTGTGGTTATCACTGATTTTTTGTTGTTTAATAAACCTGTGGAAGTAGCTAAAACAGGCATCAAATCAGACAAATTTCAACTACAACAACATATAGGTTTTACAAAAGAAATCACTTTAGATTATACGGATTACATTTTTGCATTTGAATTTTCGGCTTTAAATTACAGGCAATCTGAAAAAAATAAATTTGCCTATAAATTAGAAGGTTTAGATAAAGATTGGATGGAAACAGATTATTTGCACCGCAGGGCGACTTATACAAACTTGCCCCATGGCGAATATATATTTAGGGTAAAAGCCTCCAATGATGATGGCGTTTGGAACGAACAAGGCGCAAGTATTAAAATTAACATCCTTCCCCCATTCTGGAAAACATGGTGGTTTAGAACTTTAGCGGCTCTCTTGATAATGATTTTAGCTTACACAATTTACAAACTAAGAATCAGAAGCATTACCGCCCAACGAGAAATGCTTCGAGTTCAGGTCAATGAAAGAACTAAAGAATTAAATGAAAGAACTAAAGAATTAAAAAAACGAAATAGTGAACTTAGCGAAGCTAAAAAAGAAACCGATAATATTCTACAAAATGTTGAAGAGGGCTTTTTCCTGCTAAATTCGGTTTTTGAGATAGGATCGCAATATTCCAGCTCTCTTATAATACTATTAGAAGACAAAGACCTGGGGTATAAGAACTTTATTAAGATGTTAAAACATAATATTCCGGCAAAAACTATATCAAGCATAGAAGAATATTTGGAATTAATGTTTAATGATGATATTGACGAGGAAACGCTTAAGGAGCTTAACCCTTTAAACAAGATAGAACTTAATTTCAAAAATAGTGACGACAGATGGGTTGCTTCAAAACATCTTTCATTTAAATTTAAACGTATTACTAATTATAAAAATAAAACAACAGGCTTAATAGTCACTGTAACAGATATAACAGACCAAATACATTTAGCAAAACAATTAAAGGAATCCGAAGCGCATACCAAACGGCAGATTGAATGGCTGGTTAATATTCTTCATGTTGAGCCGGAACTTTTACGGGAGTTTATGGAAGGCGGGCGTAAAGAATTAAATTACATTGAGGATCTATTAAAGCAGGATAAAACAGAAACTGATTACATAACAAGCCTTGAAAATATTTATCGTTCGATGCATTTGATAAAAAGCAACGCCAGTTTATTAGATTTAAAATTCTTTGTTAAGAAAACACATGACTTTGAAGATGAAATTGCCAAAATTAAAGAAAAGACAAAGATAGAAGGCTCTGATTTTGTGCCGTTAGTATTACAGCTAAATGAGATGCAAAAGACCCTGGATGAGCTTAACGACTTGATTGAGCGGATAAGCAATATTCATACACAATTTCGTCCTAAACGCAGTTATGAGAATAAATTGTTTATTCAATCCATCCAAAATTTAATAGAAAATTTAGCTAAAGATATGGGTAAAGAGATAAAATTTATACATAATAAATTTGACGCCGGAGTCGTGCCTTATCACTATAGATTATTATCAAAGGAAATATTAATCCAATTAGCGCGCAACTCCGTTTTTCATGGTATTGAAAGCGCCGATGAACGAATTAAACTTAATAAAGAGCCCTATGGCACTATAGAGATATCGTCATTTATAAAAAATAATAAATTTGGATTCACATTTCGGGATGACGGTCGTGGTTTACAGATTGAAAAATTACGTAAAAAGGCAAAAGAGTTTGGGAAATGGGATAATGCGGAAATTGACCGGTGGGATGACAAACAGACAGCGGATATTATTTTTACTCAAGGGATTTCAACATCAGAGAAAGCGGAACTGGCAGCCGGCAGAGGAGTAGGCATGGATATTATTAAGCAAAAACTGGGAAAAAACAACGGACAAATTAAAATGAGTTTTAGTAAGGGGAAATTTTGTAAATTTGAAATATCCTTGCCGGTAAAGAAGAAGAATACCAAAGATAAAACAAAAAAAGTCAGAGTTGCGGATATATAAACACTATACCGTATAAGAGCGAAATAAGACTATGCGGCGGGCTCTCCATAGTAGGGACGGCAGAAAAAATAATCAGCAAGCGCCTACATAAATAAAATAATCAATGAGAAGGATTATCAGGGTTTTTAGTATGTTTAACTTAAAAAATCAATATAAAAAAATTATAACGGCAGCTTTTGTTTTAATTTTTAGTTTGCTGTCAGCAATATATGCGCAAAATTCTAATCTGAATTTTGAAAGGCTTTCTTTAAAAGAAGGACTTTCTCAAAGTACGGTTTATTCCATTATTCAGGATAGTGAAGGGTTTATGTGGTTCGGCACTCAGGATGGATTAAATAAATATAACGGATACAACTTTAATATTTATAAACATAACAAATTAGATTCAACTTCGCTTTCTGATAATTATATAAATAAATGTTATGAGGATAAAGAGGGAAATATCTGGATTGGAACTTTCAGCGGCGGGCTTAATAAATTTGATAAAAATACCGAACAATTTAAACACTACTTACACGATCCGGATAATCCGAATAGTTTACAGAGTAATAATATATGGACAATTTATGAAGATCGTTCAGGAACGCTTTGGATTGGAACATTGAAGGGAGGGCTAAGTAACTTTAACAAAGAGAAAGAGACGTTTACCAATTATATGCATGATTCCTTGAATACTAACAGCTTAAACGATAACGATGTCTGGGCTATCTTTGAAGATGAATCGGGAATTATATGGTTGGGAACTTTTGGCGGCGGTTTAAATAAGTTTGATGTTAAAAAAGGTAAATTTACTCATTACATACACGACGATGATAATCCAAACAGTTTAAGTAATGATTATATCAGATGTATTTATGAAGACAGCTCCGGTTTCTTATGGATTGGGACCGAGGAAGGTTTAGATAAATTTGACAAAAAATTC
>JAUXGF010000345.1 GCA_030622395.1 Calditrichaceae bacterium | reverse complement strand
TGGGCATCCCTGTGGGGCAAACCATTTTTAGAGCGGTATAAAAGAATTGAACTATCACATAAGATAGATCTTACAATAGCTTGATAGTCAATTATAGATGCTTAATTTAGGAAAAAAATTGAAAGATTCAAAAGATTTGTTACGTTTCTTTTATAATAATTTTATTATATCATTTTAGATATTAAGGCTGAAATGATTAGCCATCGTCAAACATAGACGTCTGATAATATTTTCGTTCTTTTTCTATTTTTTCACCCTGCAAAGGTCTTAAATCAACAAGAGCGCCATAATTTATAAAAACTTCATAAAATTTTTCATAGTGATGCCCCCAGTATATCATTGCACATGACATAGGAGCGCCTTTGCCGCCATTCTGACCATTTTCTAAAAATTTGAGTCTTGTATCATATAAAAAACATAAACCTGTTGCTTTTCCAAATACACTTTTTTTCCAATGACCTGTATTAGTTGCCACAGGAACTAAGGCTAAAACTTCTGAATTATGTTTTTTATGTGCAGTTGCACATCTTGCCAACCAGTGCTTTATTGTAGTGTTATTTGTTTTGCTAATTCCATACGGTGGATTTACATATATAGTTGGATAATCCCACGAATCTTTCAAACCATCATTTTGTGGTAATAAATACTCTACTTTTGCATTCACAATTGAATATTTACTTGAACACGGGTCTAAGGAAATTTTTCCACCGAATACTTCTTTCACGGCCTGCACATATTTGGGTGGCGTTCCCCATTCTTGACTTTTTGAATTTATATTTCTTCCCGCTGTCATTTTTTTATCACTTTAAAATGTTTAACCAATCTTTATTTTCTAAAATAGATATTTCGTCTTTTAATTCATTTAAACTTGATTTATTGTTAGTGATAATATTAAACCAACTTTCAATTTTATCAAAATTATCACGAAAATAACGAAGCAACTGAAAATCTGCATTTTTATTCATTTTTTTGAAATGGAATTTGCAATTCTATTTAGAAATTTCCCAAACGAAAATTATTGAAGAATGTATTATTAGATAAATTTTACTCAAGGTGGCGAGTAATCACCTGATTTAAAACCTACGGCCAGTAGTTTGAAATTACCAAAACTTTTGCACGGTTTTACGAACCTTCAAAAGAACAGGACACGTTTAAATTCAGTTGCATTACTTTGTTGTTACGCTTGAACTAAAAATTTAAGTTAATTCCTAATGTATAGGGAATTATAGCGTTTTTTGCGATATTTAATAAGCCTATTTGAATCCCATATAGTTCTTTACAATAATTAATAATTCCGATTTGAACGCCAAAAATTTCTTCATCTACTAAATTTATAGTTCCAATGGATAAACCTTTGAAATGTTTAGCACCAGATAATATGAATGATGCTGAAACACCTTCAAATTTAATGCTACCTGAAATAACCCCACCGAAAGTGAATCCATATGATTTACTACTCATAACACCTAACCAATTAAGCGAAACACCATTAAATTCATTAAAGCTGGAAATCCCACCAATTGAAAATCCCGAAAAATATTCTATAGAAGTTAGACCAGCATTAACAGATAATCCATGGAAATAATGAGTTGAAGTGAGAGCCCCTGAGATGGCAATACCTTTAAAATTATAAACTCGAATACTGTATTTATCTAAATGTGCACGCTGATAAAATTTAAATTTGGAACAACCACTTAAAAATAAACCAAAGTCAATTCCAGAAAATTTTTCTGAAACTGCGTTTCCAGAAATTAATGGTAGAGAAAGACCAACAAAATGCACTCTAGGTTGATATTTAAATGACAAGAATTTAACACCATAATGGTTTGAAATTGGTACTTGAGGTTGTGCAAACAAATTAAAATTTACAAGAAATAAATATGGTATTAGATAAAATATCTTATTTTTCATAATTACCTTTTAAGAAAAATAATTAAACATTATCTGCAATCTTTATTACGGCATTGCCATTAATTTTTCCATGCTTAACCCGGATCAAAGCTTCCGCTAAATCTTCAAATGAAAAGACTTCGATAAATGTTTTAAAATTAGCGCCGCCGGCAATCTTTAAAAATTCAATCCCGTCTTTTCTGAAAATATGCGCTAAACTGGTAATGGAACGTTCCTGCCAGATAAGATTATAATCGTTGATCTCAATAGGCGTCATTGTCACAGGTCCTAATACAAGCCTGCCGCCGCTGTCTAATTGTGATAATGCAAAAGATACTAAATTCCCCGCCGGTGGGAATATAATACCGGCGTCTAATTTTACGGGAATTTTGTCGTCATATCCGCCGACCCAATCAGCGCCAATCTCACGCGCTGTATTTTTATTTTTCTCACTGCGTGTGATTGCATAAACTTCAATATTTTTCTGCTTAGCTGTCTGTAATACATAAGTCGCTGTTGGACCAAAACCATAAACGCCCAGCTTATCTCCGCTTTTTAATCCGGCTAAACTTAAGGCGCGGTAGCCGGCAATGCCCGGACACATTAAAGGCGCTAATTCGACAAACGGCTGATTTCCGGTTAAATGAAAAGCAAAATCAGCGGATATTGTTGTGTACTCAGCAAAACCGCCGTGCGCATCCCAACCTGTGAAGCCCGCCTTAGTGCAAAGATTTTCCCTGTCGGATTGACAAAACTTGCACTTGCCGCAAGTACTGTTAAGCCAGGCTATCCCCGCTCTGTCGCCCATATTAAAATTTTTGACGTCAACGCCTTTTTCATCTACAACGCCGACGATTTCATGCCCTAAAATCAGCGGCGATTTTTTTAACGGCAAATCGCCTTCAGCAATATGAATATCTGTGCGGCATATCCCGCAAGCCATGTTTTTAATTCTGATTTCATTAGCCTTTGGATGCGGCTCGGACAATTCTTTCAATACCAGCGGCTTGCTTTCGATAGGCGCTTGCTTTTCAAGAACCCAGGCTTTCATTTTTAATTCCTATACAATATAAATACTATGATAATAATCTTCCGTTATAGAATTATAATCTTCACGATACGCTTTTAAGGCATAAGGCAAATATTCCATAATATCGCCGGCGACCATACCGTCCCGCCCTTTTTCTTTTGCGGCCAGATCCCCGGCAAACCCATGCATAAAGACGCCCATCCGCACTGCGTTATCAATAGGCAGCCCAATGCCGTACATGGCGGCTATAGCCCCGGTTAATACATCGCCGCTTCCGGCGGTAGCCATACCCGGGTTGCCGCTTAGATTAATAAATGTTTTTTTATCAGGATAGCCGATTAATGAATGAGCGCCTTTCAGGACAATAACAGCGTTAAGCTCTTCCGCGGTATCTTGTAGAATATCAATTTTATTTTCTAAAATTTCAGACAGATTTTTTGTAGTGATTCGCGACATCTCACCGGAATGGGGCGTTAAGATAGTAACAGCTTTGCGTTTTTTTATACATTCCAAATCTTCGGCAACAGCGGTGATTCCATCGCCGTCAATGAGTAACGGTTTGTCAATTTCGGCGCATAATTCTCTCACAAGATTCTGTGTTTCTTCATTAAGCGATAGTCCCGGTCCAATGACAACCATATCCACTTTCCCGGCAAATTCTATAAGCTGCTCCTTATTAGCCATACTGATGCTTCCGGAGGCGGTTGCTTTTTGCGGCGCGAAAACAATTTCACTCCCCTTGTTTCCAATAAAAGCTGAAACACTCTCCGGTGTTGCCAAAAATGACAGTCCACCGCCGGCTTTAAGAAACGAATAGGCCGCAAAGTAGGGAGCGCCCAGATAATTGGATGATCCGGCAATAAATAATATTTTCCCATAATGTCCTTTATGGGAGTCTCTGCTTCTTGAAGGAATAGGATCAGGAACATTGGTGGCGATTTTTAACTGCCCAGAATTGTAGAGATCAGGAGGAAAAGAAATATGCGTGACATAGAGTTTCCCTCCGAGCTCAAATCCAGGATAAAACAGATTGCCTATTTTTGGCACACCAAACGTGGTTGTATAATGCGCTTTAACCGCTGTGCCCATGATCTGACCTGTA
>JAUXGF010000401.1 GCA_030622395.1 Calditrichaceae bacterium | reverse complement strand
CATGATCTAAAAGATATATTTATTGATAACACTATTCCTATATCAAAATCTCAAACAAAGGATATTACAATTTTAAATTCTTCCTCATATTATAGATTTCTAAAAAATGATATCTTGAATGCAAAGAATTCTATTTTTATGATTTCACCCTTTGTATCAGAAAACCGTTGGGGAAAACTTAGAGATATTTTTCAAATATTTAAATCGAAAAAACCTGATGCAAAAATTGAAATAATAACAAGACCCCCTGATAAAATGTATAATAACGAGCTCAATATGTCTGCTGTTAAGGTTTTAAATGAATTAATCGACTTTGGGGCGATTGTTAAAGTAAATAAAAAAATTCATTCTAAACTTGTTGTATTAGATCTAGGTACTAAATATGCTATCTCTTATTGGGGTTCTCTAAATCCCCTATCTTTTAAAAATACTACTGAAATTAATACGAGACTTGAAGGTAAAGAGATAGCAGAACAGTTAATTGAAATAAGTCTAGCTGGAAAATTTTATCCTTATCAGAAAATTGAATTTATTAATGATAACTATATTGTAGATTTAGAAACTTCCGTATTAAAACAATTGAAAGATTTTCGGTGGACTTTGGCAGGTTATTATGGCCGCCAACCTGGTTGGATTTGTAGCAACGAAACACTCGATAAAATAGTAGAATATGTACCAATTAAAGAAAATGAGTTTAAAATGATTCCGCAATTTACTCGTAGAAATTTTGTTTTGTGGAATCATATTTTAGAAATTGAAGAAATTATTTCACCGCTTTATGGTCATAAAAATGGTGCTCGGTCGGGGCAAACAAATCTATTTAACTAATGTATTAAAGGCCCCACCTAACCCGCCAATCAACCCCACCAAAAACACGTCGTGTTTTCGGTCGGTCAAACTTGTTAATGTTTTTGTCACGTTATCGCCACCGTTAAAAATATTTAATAACCACGCTTGTAGTATTTCTCTTTTGAACGCTTTTCGGACACGTCAGAGGTTAAAAAAAGCTAAGACGGAAAGACTTCACCTATTCAACGTTTTTAATAACAAATGATTAGTCTCTATTCTAATTC
This sequence comes from Calditrichaceae bacterium, assembly GCA_030622395.1. Taxonomy (GTDB): domain Bacteria; phylum Calditrichota; class Calditrichia; order Calditrichales; family Calditrichaceae; genus JAUXGF01. Next base: position 2,372 of record JAUXGF010000401.1, on the reverse strand, counting down.
AATGTTTTTTAATACTTTGTGCCTTTGCCTGCATCCCGATTAACAGGGTGTTGCAGAACCTTTAAAAAGCCCTAAAGGGCTTAGGGATTTATTTTTGAGTTTTATTTGCCCCCGACTTTAAAGTCGGGGCTATTCATTTGAAATTCAATGAGTTACGGTAAAATGAATTGCCCCGAGCTTAAGCTCGGGGATCACGCGCACCTCCGAATTTTTGGGCTTTAGCCCCAATCTGCAACAGCCTGTTAATCGGGAAGTGTCTTCGTGGCGAAAGAATATTTCAGGATCATTTACCTAAACCGCTCAAACTAATCATACAAAAGATATTTTTTTCTGATTTTTAAAAATTCCTTTAAACCCGGCTGCCCATTTGCTTTAAGCTCTTCTAAAGACGCCTGCGAAATAATAGCTTGCCGAACGACTGATGTTCCGCAAAGACGATCAAAATGATATACATTCCATTTAAGACTATCGGAATATAATTTATAGATTGTATTAACGATTTGAACGCCCGTCCAATATGGCTGATAAATATTGCGGTCAATAACATTTACCGCAGCGCCGCTGCAAATACGCCCCTCAAATTTCGGCTGTACAGACATTCCCGCGATTGAGCGCGGCGTAAAAGAATGAGGTATAAATTGAACGCCGGGCAAATTTAATTCGTTAAGCTCCTGAGTAAGTTGTTCACGATCTATCCATGGAGCGCCGAACTGCATAAAGGGAGCGGTTGTCCCCCTGCCTTCCGAAACGTTGATTCCTTCAATAAGACATAAACCGGGATAGACGGCGGCGGTTTTGAGATTTGGTATGTTAGGCGAAGGTTTGCGAAATGTTAAATTGGTTTCATCATACCATTGATTTCGTTTCCAGCCGGTCAGCTTAATCACTTTTAACTCAGCCTTTACTCCGTTTTGCAGCCAGCCCTGTTCATTGATCATCAATGCCAGTTCGCCGGCTGTTATTCCGTGCCGCGCCGGGATAGGATAAAGTCCGACAAATGTGGCAAAATCAGGCTCTAAAATATTTCCTTCTACGGAAACGCCGTTGATGGGATTGGGGCGGTCTAAAACAACAAATGTTTTGCCCTGCTCAGCCGCCGCTTCCATTGCCAAAGCCATTGTAGATATGTATGTATAAAAACGAGCGCCGATATCCTGAATATCAAATACTAAGATATCAACATTGCGCAGCATCTTTTCAGTCGGTTTTAAATTATCGCCATATAAGCTGTAAACCGGTATTTGGTTAAAAGAATCTTCCCGAGAATCTATTTTTTTACCGGCTTCTTCATTCCCCCAAATACCATGTTCCGGTCCAAACAAAGCGGTAACTGAAACATTATCCATTTTGATAAGAATATCTACAATATATTTATCTTTGCCGTTATAAGACGTGCGGTTGGAGATGATTCCGACACGTTTATTTTTAAATAATTTTTGATAAGAATTAATATTATCCAATCCGGTTTGCACAGAATTTGAAGAGCAATTTAAAGTAATAAGAATGAAAGTAGATAAAATAATGATTTTTATTAAAGTCATTTTAAAATCGTTTATATTTTGGCGTAATATCAGATGGTAATTACCTAAAAAAATTAAATAATTTCTAATTCCTTCATTTTCCAGAAACATTTTGAGGTTATTTCAATATCTACTGATGCATTATGTGCTTCTTCGAAATCAGAATCAAATAACTTCATATATAATTCTGATAAATTTGGCCATTTATATCCATATCTTCCTGGTATTCTACAATAATCTTTAGATTCCTTCATCGTACAAATTCTTTTCTTTTGAAATAACTTATGCGGAATATTTTTTCTGATAAATTCAGCGCCGACTATTTTTTCATCAAAATTAATATTATGAGCGACTATAACAGTTGCCCTTTCTATCTGCTCGGCAAATTGAATTAAGACAGAGCTTAAATCATCACCATCTTTTATTGCTCTTTCAGTTGAGATGTTATGAATATTTACTACATTTTTGGGAATTGTATATCCTTCTGGTTTGATGATAAAATCCTTACTATCTAATTTTTGTCCATCATCATTGTAAAGCAGCCAGGCGATTTGAACCATTCTTGGCCAATTCTGAATATTATGCACCGGTGCGTTCCAGTTTCCTGGAAGTCCTGTTGTTTCTGTGTCAAAAAATAAGTACATATTTTATGCTTTTCTGAAATTTAATTTTGATAAAAGAATTTACTCACTTAGTGGAATAGAAGAAAATAAATATGTATAAGCACATAACTTAGTTGTTAGCGGGAAATAATTTTCCATGAATATTTGGAACAGCACAAACCCACCCGTGCCTGCATCCCGATACTCAGGCTGTTGCACTATAATGTTTTTCCTGTCATTTCGAGGATCT
>JAUXGF010000118.1 GCA_030622395.1 Calditrichaceae bacterium | reverse complement strand
TTCGTCCCGCTGGGACTAAAGAATTATTCGGCTTAACTTTTGTGAAACATAGTTGGATTTATATTCCCTCCGTATGTATCAGAGACCGCTTCGCTTAACTCTGATACAAGAAAATTCCCAATTCCTACTTCTTACGTAGTCAAAGCCATAATCGCTTTTGCCGTATGCAGCCGGTTTTCCGCTTCCTGATAGACAACCGAATGCGGGCCGTCGATTACTGCGTCGGTAACTTCAAAGCCGCGGTCTGCCGGCAGACAGTGCATATAAATTGAATTATCTTTAGCCAACCTCATTTTCTGCTCGTCGCAGATCCAATTTTTATATTTTTTGGATATTTCCAGCGCATTCTCCGGCTTATCAAACATAGATAAAATACCCCAGCTTTTAGGATAAACTACATCGGCGTCTTTAAACGCTTCTTCCATAGAATCCACTACCTTTATACTGCCACCGCTTTCCGCTGCGTTTTTCTGTGCCGCTTCCATAGGCTCTTTCATTAAAGAATATTCAGGCGGATGAGCTAACGTTACATCCATGCCGAAGCGGGTCATAAGCATTATCAAGCCCTGGGGCACGGAAACCGGCTTGGCGTAACTCGGCGCATAAGCCCATGAAACGGCAATTTTCCGCCCTTTTAGATTATCGCCGAAAATTTCACGGATAGTCATCAAATCCGCCATCATTTGAAATGGATGATCAACGTCGCACTGCATATTCATTACCGGCGCTGAAGCCCATTTTGCCACTTCACGCATATAAGCGTTTCCTTCGCCTGGCACAAGGTCATGACGGATTGCAATCCCGTGACCGTAACTTGACAGAATAATCCCCATATCTTTGGGACTTTCGCCATGAGCGATTTGCGAGGTATGCGCTTCTATAAAATGACCGTGACCGCCCAATTGAGTTATACCGGCTTCAAAAGAATTACGAGTGCGCGTTGATTTATCGAAAAAAATCAGGAATGCTGTTTTATCAGGCAATTCACGATGAGCAATTCCGTTTTTAAATTTATTTTTCAAATCGACCGATTTATCTAAAGCAAATTCCAATTCTTCTTTACTCCAATCCTGAGTCGAAATAAAATCTCTTCCTTTAAGGTTCATTCGTGTATCCTTTCTTAATAACAATAGTATATTAATTTTGATTTTTTTATTTAAATTGATACTGGATACTGGTCGCTGGATGCTTGATGCTGGTTGGAGCGGAAACCCCGCTTTTGCGGGAATACTGATTACCGCTTACTGATTACCGATTACCGATTTTCAGCTAAATTCCCAAACCAGCGCCGCATAAAACATCATCGCCTTAGTTAAATGCTCAACCGGACATTGATCCTGCGGGCTGTGGGCATAAATTTCATTTGCCGGACCAAAGCCGATAGTCGGGATTCCAAACATTCCAGCAGTTGCCACGCCGTTAGTCGAAAATGTCCATTTATCCACTTTTGGCGGGGCGTTAAATATTTGTTTATATGCGGCAACCGCCGTCTTTACGGCTGGATGATCTTCCTTAAAATTCCATGTAGGATAATATTTTTTTGTGGGATATTTTAAACCTGTATAACTTGGCGTATCGTAATCTAAAACCCTTACAACTGCGTTGGCTGCTTTAAATGAAGGCAGACTGCGAATTTCTTCCAATGCGCTTTTTTCCGTTTCCCCCGCTGTTAAGCGCCTGTCCAGATGAATCACAGCGCCGTCCGCCACTGCGCACAATGACGGCGACGTTGAGCGGATATGCGAAATAGTAATTGTTCCCTTGCCCAAAAATTCATCATACTTCAAGCGGTCATTTAATTTTTCAATATCTTTAATAATATCAGCCATTTTATAGATGGCATTTTCACCGCGTTCCGGAGCGGAACCATGACAGGATATTCCGGAAGTTTCAATTTCCATTTCCATCCTGCCGCGGTGACCACGGTAAATATTAAGATTAGTAGGTTCGGTTATAACAACCAGATCAGGGCGCAGTTTGTTTTCATTATAAATATACTGCCAGCACAAGCCGTCGCAGTCTTCTTCCTGAATACTGCCAATCACATAAACTGTTACATCATCGGGAATCCCGGTTTCTTTCAATATTTTACCGGCATAAGTAATAGCCGCCATTCCGCCTTCCATATCCGATGCGCCGCGTCCGTAAATAACGCCGTTTTCCACTTTTCCTTTAAATGGATCAAAATCCCACAGGTCTGAATTTCCGACATCAACCGTATCCACATGGGCGTCAAAGGCGATGATTCGTTTACCGGATCCTATCCGCCCCAAAATATTGCCCATGGGATCAATAGTTATCTCATCATAACCTATCGTTTCCATTTCCTGTTTAATTCTTTGGATTACATTTTTCTCATCGCAGCTAATTGACGGTATGGCAATCATATCACGCAAGAACTGCGCAGTTTCATCCGTATACCGCTCTGCTAACTGATTAATTTTATTTATTAAATTTTTATCCATAAAATCTACCTTTCCTGGAAGAATGGAGTAATGGAGTATTGGAGTGGTGGAGTAATGTAAGAATGGAAGAAGAGAAAAATTGTAGGAATGGAGTGTTGGAGTAATGAATTGATGAATTGGTGGATTTCACCGATGCAAAAAAGCAATTCACTATTCCAATATTCCATCCTTCCAGTATTCCAATGCTCAATTACTCCAACACTCCATCACTCCATTCTTCCCCCACTCCATTCTTCTATTCTTCCTAATACTCTTTGTAAACCGCATATCCCTTTTCTACCATCAGATCATTAACATTAACCCATTTTCCATTTTCATCCTTTAGGAATATTTCCGCTAAATAACGACCGTATTTACCTTGCTTATCTTTACTGGTTTGAATAAATATTTCTTTGCCGTCGATAAGGCTGCGCAGAAAATCGCGTGAGAGAATACCCGCTTCCCTGTCCTCGCCGCGAAGCTCAGGGGCGTTGATACGCAAGAGCCGCAGTTTTTCATTTTTAATCCAGGCTTTTAAACCTAAATCAATATCAACTGTGCAGGTATCTCCGTCATATACTGAAAGTACAAGCGCTTTATAATAATACAACTTCGTTTCCATAATTTATCCTCATTGGGGTCGTTAAATTGTTTTAAAGGCGTTAGTCTGATTTATTAAATTACAAGATAAAATTGATTCGTTCAAATGTTTTCTATTACTAAGTATTTTTAGGAATTTATTATTTAACTTGAAATTATATAGAGGGTAATTTAAATTTTTATTAGTAATATTATAAAATGTAATGCTCATTTAAGATATTAGCATCCAATAAAAAAGAAAAAAGGAAAAACAATGACACTTTTTAAAATAGCAAAAAATTTAGAAACTATAAGAGAGGAACCTTTTAAACTTGAAAAAGAAATTCATCGGCTAACAGAAAAAAATCTAAAAATTATTTTTAATCTTGAATTTGTAAAGTCTGAGTTTTCTATCAACAATTTTAGAATAGATACTTTGGCTTTTGATAAAGAAACGAATGCTTTTGTAATTATTGAATATAAACGGGATAAGAATTTTAGTGTAATAGATCAAGGTTATGCATACCTTTCATTGATGCTTAATAATAAAGCGGACTTTATTCTTGAATACAACGAAAACCAAAATAATACTTTAAAAAGAAACAATATCGATTGGTCGCAATCAAGAGTTATTTTCATTTCTCCTTCTTTTACTACTTACCAAAGAGAAGCAATAAATTTCAAAGATTTACCAATTGAATTATGGGAAATTAAACGATATTGTAATGAAACTGTATCATTTGAACAAATTCAAAAAACTGGCGCTCAAGAAAGCATAAAGGCAATCACACATAAAAACGATAAAATTAACAAGGTTGCAAAGGAAATTAAAGTTTATACAGAAGATGAACATTTAGAAAAAGCAACGGAGGAAATAAAAGAGCTATATGAAAAATTAAGAAATTTAATTTTGAATCTTGATAATATAGAAATCAAGCCGAAAAAGTTTTATATAGCATTTATAGCGGGTACAAACATTATTGATATTCATATTCAAAAGAAAGCATTGAAAATGTGGATTAATTTACAAAAAGAACAACTTAATGATCCAAAGAATATTTCAAGAGATGTCTCATCAACTGGACATTGGGGAAACGGTGATTACGAATTGCAAATAAATTCAGATGATGATCTTGAATATATTATGAGCTTAATAAAACAATCATTAAGAAAGAACAAGAAATAAGTGCAGCATTCCTATCCAAAACTACTTTCATACTATTCATATTTTGTTCTTAAATGTTCATTTTTAATGTTTTCAATTGTCTCATCATTCCAAAGATTATCAATATTAGTTGTTACATTTTTTGCAAAGTATGAAGATAATAGTTTATTAATTTCTAACAATTGCTTTTCCAGTAAATCATAATTAAATAATTTCAATAATTCTATCTGAAAATTTGATAAATGTCCTACTTTTTCATAATCAATCCTTTTTTGAATAATTTAAGATGTTTTATTTTCAAATTTTCTTTAATTTAAGTTATAAAAAATTCTTTAGCGGTTACTCCATTATTCCAACACTCCAATTTTTCCCCATTCTTCCACCATTCCACTATTCCATTCTTCCAACAATTCATTAATTCATTCTTCAATATTCTATTATTCAAAGACCTCAAAGGTTTGGGAAAACCTTTGAGGTCGCTTCCGACACTCCTATCGCACAGCCCCTATATCCTTCAACCCGCTGCCGGTGAGGATTACTACAATCTTTTGTCCTGGTTTTATTTTTTTTGAGTCTTTAATTTTTTGCAAACCTGCAAACGCCGCCGCCGCCGCAGGCTCAACAAAAACACCCGACTTTTCAGCTAATAATTTTAAAGCGGAAATAATTTGATCATCTGTTACGGATACAAACGTTCCGCCGGATTGATGAACAGCGCGCAAGGCTTTTATCTGGTCGCGCGGGAAACCTACGGAAATACTGTCGGCAATAGTGGACACATTTTCCCTTTTTACTTCGTCTTTACCTTCGCGGAAGGCTTTAACCAAGGGCGAACTGCCTTCCGCCTGAACTCCTACTAAGCGAGGGAAAGTATCAATAAAACCAATATCATGTAAATCATTAAAACCCTTCCATATTCCACTGATAATGCAGCCGTCGCCAACTGGAACAAAAACAACGTCCGGCGCCTGCCATTCCAATTGCTCGCAAATTTCCAGGGCGGATGTTTTTTTACCTTCCGCCAGATATGGATTGATTGCCGTATTGCGGTTGTACCAACCATTCTTTTCCGACTCCCGCATACACAGCTCGAATGCATCATCATAAGGTCCGTCCACTAAACGGACTTTTGCGCCGTAAGCTTTTAGCTGGGCAAGTTTAGCCTGCGGAATAGCTTTGGGAACAAATATATAACAGGGCAGTCCGGCGCTGGCGGCAAAGGCGGAAATAGAAGCCGCTGCATTTCCGCTGGAAGCCGCCGCAATTCCTTTATAACCTTTTTCAAGCGCTTTTACTATCGCCACAGAACTGGCGCGGTCTTTATAAGACGCTGTTATATTTCCGCTGTCATCCTTTAAATACAATTCCGGCAGCTCTAAAATTTCATTCAACCTCCTGTGCTTATAAAGCGGACTCCAACCGACCTTTAAGGGCTGAATAAAATCAGGATTAGTAACAGGCAAAAGGGGCAGATAACGCCAGTGGGATGTTTCGTTTGATCTGGCTAACTGCTCTTTGCTCAATTGTTTCTTAACCAGCTTAAAATCATAAACCACATCCAATGTGCCCTTAACCGCTCCGCAGTCCGGACAGGTATATTCAATTTCATCAGCACGATACTGCTTTTTACAAGTTACGCATTGAAGAAAGGCGACGTTATTATTCATTATTTATTTCCTTTCGTTTTCAGTGAAATGAACTGGATGCTTGATACTGGATTGAACGGAGTGTAAATCCCGCTTTTCAGGGTGTTGCAGAATCCCTAAAAAGCCCTAAAGGGCTTAGAGATTTACTTTTGAGTTTTATTTCCCCCGACTTAAAAGTCGGGGCTATTCATATTAAATTCAAAGAGTTATGGTAAAATGAATTGACCCGAGCTTTAGCTCGGGGGCACGCGCACCTCCAAATTTTTGGGCTTTAGCCCCAATCTGCAACACCCTGTTTTGCGGGAATGCTTGAAGCTGGAAATTCATTAATTAGTGTCTGAACGAAAAAGCGCTTTTTCGTTCAGACATTAATTAAAACTTCTTCCATACTTCTGCTGCAAACTCTCTGGATTTTGCGGCGATTTCATCTTCATCAATATTCACTAATTCTTTTTTCCGCATTACAATTTTGCCGTTTATGATTGTCGTGTCAACTACCGCGTCGGCAATCCCGAATAAAATATGTCCCCAGATATTATCCCTGTTTAGCGGCGTGGGCGGATAATAATCTACTAAAATCAAATCTGCAAGATAGCCGGCTTCTATTTTACCAGTCTTTTGAGCGGTTACCCTTTTAAATATTTCTGGATTATTTTTTAGGGTCATTTGTTGAATTTCCCGACAGCCGGCGTTTGGATTTTTTAAATCATGTTTGTGAATAAGGTTGGCTGTGCGCATATCCGGAAACAATGACGCGGACATGCCGTCAGTGCCCAGTCCCAGCAAAACGCCGCTTTTCAGCATGGCAAAAACATCCGCCCTGCCTACTGCGTTGTTCATATTGGACTGCGGATTATGCACAACTATGGTATCGCTCTCGGCAAGCTGCGCCAGTTCATACTCATCAATATGAATGGCATGGGCGGCAATCGTATTTTTACCAAGAATGCCAAAATTCGCTAAGCGGTCAACCGTCCAAAAAGGAGGCTTTTCCAATCTATCCGCATCCCCTTCGGCAAGGTGAATATGAAATCCTTTATTTAAACTCTTTCCCATTTCCGAAGCCAGTTTAAGCGTATCATCTTCAATAGTAAAGGAAGCATGCAATCCTATCAGCGCTGAAAAAAGATGGTTTTTATTTTGATTTCTTTGCTCGATGCATTTTTTAATGTAACGCTGATTTTCATCCAATCCCTGCCGCGCCTTTTCCTTGCCGTCCCGGTCGCTCACTTCGTAACATAAAACGGCTCGCAGCCCGGCTAACTCCAACGCTTCTTCAATACGGTCAAGGCTGCCGTCAATTGCGTTGGGACTGGCATGATGATCAATTACAGCGGTAACACCGTTCTTTATAGCCGTAACAGCAGGAATAAGCGCGCTATAATAAACAGCCTGATCATCGAGCGCCCGGTCTAACCGCCACCACAGCATAGACAGGATTTCTTTAAAATCCGACGGTGATTTTCCAATAGCCAGCCCGCGGGCATAAGTACTGTAAAAATGTGTATGAGCATTGATAAATCCGGGCATAAGCAATTTGCCTTTTCCGTCTAAATAATCAAAGTGATTATACTTTTTCTTTAACTCCCGCTCACTGCCAATTTCCAAAATACGGCTGCCTTCAATTGCCGCCGCTGAATTGGTTAAAACCGAATTGTTCTTATCATTAGTAAAAATAACTGCGTTACCGATTAAACAGCCCATTTAAAATTTACTCCTGCTTGTAAAGATATTTGTCCCGGTGAATCAGGATGGAATATTAAATCCCAAAATATAAATATCAGAAAACAAATAAATTCCAATAAGCGAAACTCCAATAATACAAAAAAGTCGGTTCTGTTTATTGATGGAGAGTTTTGAGTTTATTGTTTGCAATTTGAGATTTAAAATTCATCCCAAGATCGAGATGAGTTTGAGTAATATAGTATCAAAATTACTGAATAAAAATATTTTTCATCTTTATCGGCAAAACCTCAGTTAATGGCGTGATATTTCTTTGAGTATAATGTTTTGAATAGCGCAAACACACCCCTAACCCCTCTCAAGAGGGGAATTTACATAACAAATATTTTGTGCTTTATTTGACTTTTATTGCAAAATCTCACATATCTGATTTATTACCTTTCCTACTTCTTACTTCCTACTTCCCACTTCC
>JAUXGF010000080.1 GCA_030622395.1 Calditrichaceae bacterium | reverse complement strand
TCTAAATGTAAGGTTTCATTTATGCTAAAAAAATTAAATTTTCAAATCTTTCAATCTTACACTGTTATAATAGTTTGTTTTGCTGTCTTCAAAATTCTCCTTCATTTATTAAATCCTGAATATGGTTATCACCGCGATGAATTATACTACATAGTCATCAGTGATAATTTTAATTTCAGTAATCTACATATGTGGCCTTTGACTCCCTTATATCTAAAATTAATTACTGCTGTATTTGGTTACTCCCTAAAAGCTATTCACTTTGCAGCTTCTTTATGTGGAGCTGTTTCCATTGTATTTTCTTGTTTAATTGCTAAAGAGTTAAGGGGATGAAAATATGCCGTATTTCTTACAGGATTGTTCAGTTTACTTTCGGGCTTTACAATTTTTGGCGCGCTTTTTTCTTACGATAGTCTGGAATTCCTCATAGTTGTTATAGGTCTTTATTTATTGATAAGAATTTTTAATACGGCGAATCAGAAACTATGGATATTATTTGGAATTGTGATGGGACTGGGATTGTTTAATAAATTATCAATTTTATTTTTCGGGCTTGCAGTATTTTTAAGTTTGTGGACAGTGCCTCAAAGAAAATATTTTAAAGAAAAATGGATTTGGTTAGCCGGAATTATCGCTTTTATTTTTATCATTCCATATTTGATCTGGCAGTCAAAAAATAATTGGGAATTTTTAAATTTTGCACAAAACTATGCGGGAACCCACTCTTACATAGCTTCATTATCGGAATTTATTTGGAATCAGTTTATTGCCAATAATGTATTTAATTTCCCGGTTTGGTTACTGGGATTGTTCCTGTTATTGTTTTCTAAAGACTGGATTAAGTTTCGATTTTTTGGAATTACTTATATTATTCATTGCCGGAGCAAAATTTTATTTATTAACGCCGATGTATTCTCTTCTATTAGCAGTTGGTTCTATCAAACTTGAAAAAGTAGTCTCCAAATTTAAAAGTAATTCGGTTAAACATTATTTTATCAGATATGCGTTGCCTGTAATTTATGTAATTTTCTCACTTCCAATTCTTGCAATGTCAATGCCTCTTTTATCTGTAGAATCGTTTATTCATCTTACAAAATATATGGGACTAACCGCCGGAGTAACACACAGTTATACCCGAATACATCAATTACCGCAGCATTTCGCGGATCGTTTTGGTTGGGAGGAAATGGTTCAGGGAATATCAAAAGTTTATGATAATATTCCTCCGGATAAAAAAGAAAATGTAGGAATTATGACTCAAAATTGGGGCGAAGCAAGCGCCGTAAACTTTTATAGACATAATTATTCGTTGCCTGAAGCGACTTGTGTAGAGGGCTGGTATTATTATGAGACTTTAAGAAAAAAAGATTTCAAAGGGATCTATATTTCTTTCGGATTAAGTGAATCAGAATTATTTGATATTTTTAATTCTGTTGAACAAAAGGGATTTTTTAAACATGATTACTGTATTCCGCATGAGAACAATACACCTGTTTATCTTTGCAGTTCACCCAAATATGATTTAAATAAATATTGGATTATTATCAGAAACATTGACGATAACTTTTTACACTTGGTTTATAATGAACAAATTGATTCAGCAATAAGCTATTATTATCAACAAAAAAAGATCGACCCAAATGTCTTATTATTCACTGAGCGGCAAATAAATACTTTAGGGTATGAGTTCTTAGGTAATGGTAAAATTGAAGACGCCATAAAGATATTTGAATTTAATGTTGAAGTCTATCCTTCATCATCCTATGTTTATGACAGCCTGGGAGAAGCACACATGGTAAAAGGGAATTATAAACTTGCGATAATAAATTATAAAAAATCTTTTGAGTTAAATCCAAATAATACGAATGCTAAAGAGATGCTTCAAAAATTAAAAAAATTATAATTTCGGTTGTTTCCAAAACTGTAGTCGACAGTGGATAAATTTATTGTATAGCTCCGATCCCGATTAACAGGGTAGTGTTATCCCTGTCATTTCGAGGATCTTTTAACGATCCCGAATCGTCGGGATATTGTTATTATTGACGTTATAAGATTTCTCTCCCGATAAATCGGGATCGAAATGACATATTGGGTGTTCTGCAACAGCCTGTTAATCGGGAGGAAATGTATTATTAGAAAAGATACTGGATAAAGAAACCTGATAATCCCCGCATCCAGTATCAAGCATCCAGAATCCAGCATCCAGCCATATTCCTACAATCCCAGCTTATAGTCAACTTTCAATTTGGTTACGGCTAAAATTTCCGCTGTTTCTACGCGTACTAATTTTAGGAACAATTCATAATTTGAATCCTTAAAATACAAATTACCGATGATCAGCATTTTAGCGCCGATAAACGAACCCACTTTAACCGCGTCGTCCACTTCCACAAGCCCGGATAAATGCAGCCCGACTTCCTTAGCCACAAATTGCATATCATTGCGTTCAATCAACTTGAATTTTCTATTTTGTCCGATGGCGTAAATAAGCTGCTCGCTAAAATATTCGGCGTTATTGGAAAGGCTTTTAAGTTTTACGACTATCGGCAGGGCGCTTACCGGGACGCCTTCGGGAATAGCTATTGAAGAATAATCCTGCAGTTCATTGACCGCTCTGGAGAACAATTTCCTTAATGTTTCCTCCTTCTTTTCGTCGTCTATTTTTACAGCCTGAAAATACGCTTCGCCCTCTTCTAACGGCAGATCGCTTATATTTGCCAGTTCTTCCTTAGCAAAACGGATAATGATCGCTTCCAATTTATCGGTTTGATAATTCGTTCCCGTGTGATGACTTACGCTGCCCCGTTTGCCTCCTTCGCTTTCTCCTTTTTCACCGTAAGTAAGAAAAATATATTTAGCATAAGTAAACTGTGAAATTTGTCTTAAGATATATTCTCCCTTAATATCCAATCCGCCTGTTCCCACGCTGAAAATTTTTATCGCCTCCTTTTTGGCGTCCATTGCGGCGTCGGCGTAAGTGTATTTTTGATCATAATCCAAATGCGCAGGCGCGTCGGTTATGATAAAAGCCAGGCGGACGCCGTTGTTATTCCATTGCATTTTTGTAACGGCGTCTTTTAAAGCCGACTGTAAATCTTCCGGAGTGTCCCCGCCGCCGTCTGCGTCCACTTTGTTTAATTCATTTTGAAATGCCTGTAAGTTTTCAGTAAAGGGAATCACTTTTGTAACGTAATCATCTTCCCTGTCGCGGTAAAGAACCATGCCCAAGCGTATTAGAGGTTTAATTTTTAAGGATGACAGGTTTAGATTAATTATCTCGATAGTGCTTTTTAAACGCTCAATTTCCTCGCCCATACTGCCGGTCGTATCCAGGATAAAAAGCAAATCAAGTCCAATCTTTGAAAATTCTCCCCGTTCTGTTTTAATATTAACTTCTACCTGCCGCGGACCATGGCGATTGATTTTGACTTCCTTTTTTTGCTGTTGAAAAGATATATAAGCTTTAAATTGATTGCCTTTATAAGCGCCTATTAGCGGGTACAGAAAATATGAACCGTCACTGTAAGTTTTACCGGCGTCAATCATTTTGCCGTTGGCATAAATACGGACTTCGGCATTGGGAACGGCTTTCCCGCTTTTATCTTTAACTAAAATCTGAATGCGTTCGTTGATGTTTATAGGATAATAATGCGCGGATTTTTTATAATTTTCCAGGAAATTCAAAAAGTAGTTGTACTGTTTATTATCATCCGCAAAACCGGCTTTTAAACCGGACTGTGCGGGCGCTGTCTTTTTCTTTGGGGGAGGCAAGTCCGCTCTTCCCGCTTCTTCTTTCTTTATATCCGGCGGGGATGACGGTTCGGAAGACGGCTCTAATATTTCAATTGATTCTGATTCCAATGCATCTTCATGACTTGAAGTTTTTGACTTTGTGATTTCATAGTCTTCTTCATCTGCGGTTGTTTCCGATTCATCGCTCTCCGGCTCCGGCATTGACTGCGGCTTAGCGGGAACGTCTGAGGCTGTAGCGTGTTCTGCTTCCGGTTCTTTCTTGTGACCGGACGTTGTAAACGCTCCCTCTTTATGATTTTTTTTACTAACGGTTGGTCCTTTATAATAGATGCTTTTAGAAGGAAAAGTTTTCTCAGAAGAAGGTTTTCTTTTCAGCTTGATATTAACGACTACTTTTTCGCCATTTCCTACAACTATATCTTTTATCAAAATCGTTGTAAAATTTTTATGCGACGCTTTTAATTGATATGTGCCTGAAGGTACGTCTTCAATTACAAATTTCCCTGAATTGTTGGTTTCTGTTTTAAATTCGATATTTACTAATTCGATTATTGCCCCGGCGATTGGCTTTCCGCGGGTTTTTTCTTTTACCGTGCCGACAATTTTCCCCCAGCCGGCAAATAAAAACTGTAACGTTAAAAAGATTATAATGATAAGTTTTTTTAAAAACATAGCTGCGCTCCCTTATTTTTAGCCGCCTAAGGCGGGATTGTTTAAAGTTAAAGGATTATGTTTTTTGTCTCAGGGCAAATTATAAGTAATCAAAGATATTTGCAAATTTTAATATCATAATTAGAAATATATAGAAACTCCAAGTTTTACATTACTCAATGTAAAATCCCATGAATTTATTGAGGTATCATATTCACTCTTACTGTTAAATTCGCTTTCTGAATATATGTATTCATAATTGCTTTTACGTTTATACCAACTGCGGCTTAAAAAAAGTTTGTATTCAGCAAAAATGCCTACATGTTCGGATATAAAACCTTCCGCGCCGACAACCCCTAAAATTCCTAATTTGAATTGCTCGTTAAAATAGTTGTTGTAACTTTTATAAGTTTCATTATCGTATGAGTCTTCGTAATCAGAATCATCTTTTGATCTGCTGTAGCCGGCGTAAGGACCGCAGCCGATATATGCATTAAAGTAAGAGTTTTGATAAAGCTTGTGAATATATTGAAATGACAATGCTATGCTCTGTCTATTACCGCTATAATTACCTTCTCCGGAATATTCGGTTGTGTCGGAAGACATATAAGTTCTGTCTTGCTCTTCATTACGATCAAAAACAGAACCGGACAAATCTAAATTAAAACGCAATGCATTATTGTTTGAAATCATTTTTTTGTAGGATATGGACAAACCGTTAATTAAATAGAACTGCACTCCATGTGAATTTTTTTGATTTTTAATTTCTGAATCACCGCTATTACCATTTTCATCCTGGCAAAAACTGTTTACTGAAAATAATAGAAGCGCAAAAACAACAAAGTTTAAAATAGGTAATCTCATAGATCCTCCTGTAAGTTAATTGAGTATTATTTTGAAACTGCAAATTTACGCTTACCTTGTCTTCAAATAATGTGCCAAAAAAAATGATCTGTTAAATAGTGTCTGAACGAAAAAACACTTTTTTGTCATTTTCCTATAAGGACGCCTGTGGCGCGATCCCGATTTATCGGGTGAGAAATCTTTAACTTCAATATTTATAACGCTACATCCCGATTCTCGGAACGCTCCGCTTCGCGCCGTAAGGCGTCCCTTGTGGGAAAATAACAATTTTGGCTAGTTTTCGTTCAGGCACTAAATACAGTAATAAAGGATCGTTTATATAGATATTTATTTAATAATGATAACACAATTAACAAAAATGATGTTAATCATGTTTACATAAAGGTTTGATTAGATGAGAATTTGCAGAGGTAAAGTTGGTAAAAAGCTGTCAGCGATCAGCTTAAATCGGGTGTATTTATGTATAAAGCATTTGTAAAAACAATTATATTTTTGAACAGCACCATCCGCGCCGCTCCGCAGGAGTCCCCTTCCCGAAGGGATCCCTGTGGGACGGGACAGGCGTTCCTTCGGAAAAGGAATCCCTGTGGGAACGGGGCATCATGTCAAGACTCAAGACAACGTCCTGAGATCATACAAACTGATATGATAAATTTCATATTATAAATCCTTAAGCACGTAACGGCTGAACTCACCCACCGAAATAAGCGGCTGGAAATATTGAAGTTAAACCCGATAATCATCGTCCGCGTTTTCGGTCAGGTGCAGTGATTTGTTATTTTCAATTCTGACCAATTGGCTACATTTTAAACAATCTTATGGCCAGAAAACACTACCGCCCAATAGGTTTTAACCCACTCGTTTTGATACGTGATTCTATGTATTTTTTAAAATCCTCAAAAGTCATATTTTGAGTTTCTAAGCTAATCTTATCACGTATCTCACGCATCATTTTCACGGCGTCAAAAGATTTTTCTTTTTTAGTCTTCATAATGTAATAAATCCTTAGGACTACGTATTTCGATCATTGGATAACCAAGTTTGTAATTGACAGAATTATACCCTTTAATTTTGTCCAGATTTACAATATGTTTAAAGTTCCAACTTGCTTAATACATCCACTCTATTTATCGTAGCAAGCGCAATATGCCTGCAATCTTCTATACTTGTTTTTCCAACAACTTTCTCATCTATGTATGCTGATGCAAGTTCAGTAGCTTCTTTTGTCAATTGCACGCGTTCAAAATTATCAGACGTGTATTTTTGCAACAAATCACGAACATTTTGAGGCGCATCTGTCAGTTCTAAATCAAGTAAGTCAGAAATGATGAATATGATTTCTTTATTTTCAAGTCTCTTGAAAAGCCCATGAGTGGCATCGCGAAATTCCTCGTCAAAATATCCACCAACAACAGATGTATCTATGTAAATTCTTTGCTTCATACCCTTAGTATACCATATTTAGTAAAAAATTTCAATTAACAGAAAATCTTTTTGAAATTATGATTTCAATCCTACTATCAATATCAGAAAAAATACATTTTATTATATTGGACTATGGTCATTTCATTTTAATTCGATTACACAAATTACAATTATTTTCTATTTTCCATATTACCTAGCAAATAACGGTCTGCCGATAAGCTGACAAAAACATGGCGGCCAGTAAGTTTTCAGATGCCAAAGACCTTCGCCGGATTAACCAAACTACGAGCGACCCAGACGCGTTTTTGTTCAGCTTGATTGGCGTTATAAGCGTTAAGGAATTATAAAATAGGAAAATAAAAGTGCAATTAAGATGCCTAACAATTAAGAAGGACATCTCATTTATTTTATTTTAATGTAATCATTTTCTTAGATATTTGATATCCATTTGTTTTCATCTGATAAATATATATTCCACTTGCCGCTGATTTACCATTTTCATCTTTTCCATTCCATTTAACAGAATGGGAACCTGCTGTTTTATTTTCATCAACAAGAGTTTTTATTAATTGACCTAACATATTGTATATTTTAATAGTTACTATTCCGGTTTCGGGCAGTTGAAATTCAATAATCGTTTCAGGATTAAAAGGATTAGGATAATTTTGTTTTAAGCTGTAATCAGTTGGAGTGTTATTTTTGGAATCTTCAATACCGGTAGCTAAATCACTTAATTCTCCCGAGCATAAAAACCACATTGCTTTATCTTCATCAAAATATTGACAAATAAGAGGACCAGAATGATGTTCTGCTGTAACAATATTATAAATGTTCTTATTCTCGCCAACTGATATTACTGCCGGCGCGGAAAAACCAATACCTGTATGTGTTAAAAACTTATATCCATATTTGTTAAAATTTTGAAAATAATATCTATAAAATATATTAGTAGTGTCATTCTTTTCATAAGCAGTTACGAAGTTTAGTGAATCGGAAATTGCAATTATGTCCGCTGACCAGCTTACGCCGTTGTTTTCTAAAAAGAATAATTCTTTATAATTATAGGAGTTTTCCATTCTGCTCATTAATACCTGGCATTTCCCGTTTCCGGAAATAGAGCTCATTGAATATGCATTTGAAACTCCATCAATTGAATAAGAAGAGGTGAAAATATTTTCATCTGCTCCCCATACTCCGGAACTATTAGTTTTTGCTTTTAATTCACCTGTAAAACGGTTGAACCATAATGAATAAATATTTGCCGCATCAGTTACGATAGTTGCGCAATAGATAGTATGTTTATCAATAGCTCCTCTTTCATAAGTTACAAGCGCTGAACCTTCCGACCATATTCCATCGGCGCCTCTTTCGGAATAAACAACATGAGATTTGGTAGCCCACCAGGCATAATCCGGAGCAGCAAAATATTCCATATTGTTTTTTGATAAAATAGCAGGCCAGTAAAGATAAGATACTGTTGCGCCATTGCCTTCTGAGGCCTGAATACTGCTGTCATTAATTACATCTACAAATGTCATCCAGTCACCACTTTCATTTGTAACATGATTAATATGAGTTGGCGGATAATTATCCCATCCATTAATATACAGCGGAGTACCCCTGTAGGGATAAACAACATGAATGTAGCCGTCATCATCTATTGTAGCAGTTGGACCTTGAGCATAATATTTATTATTAACAGGATGCTCATGGGTGGAAACTACCTCTGGAGTTGACCAATTTTGACCTGAATTATTTGAAGTAGTTAAATAAACAAAATCAGAATTACTACCGCAGGATACATAAAAAAAGCATGCGGTATTAGAATTATCCACAAGCAATGGTCTCACTCCAACTTTGAACATACTGGCACTTGAGTCTATGTAAGATAATTTTTCAACTAAAAGTGTATCCTGTGCAAATGTATTTTTTACAATAAAAATTACAAAGCAGAATATAACTAGTTTCGATAATCGGTACATTTTTCCTCCTTATTTTTAATTCGGCAGGGAATTTGATTCTTAGAACTCCTCTTATTAAAGATAAAATAATAAACTGAATATTTCAACAAGAATATGGATAGATTTGGCTGTTTGCAGTATCCTGGTGCATCTCTAAAACTGCTTTTCCTGTTCTTACACTTACGGAATTTTTCAGTTCTTCTTTTTAATCGCGCTTTAAAGTCGTATGTATTTACACAGCTTCGTAATTCCCTTTAATGCTTTTGTTGGACTTTAAATCTACATA
>JAUXGF010000099.1 GCA_030622395.1 Calditrichaceae bacterium | reverse complement strand
TCACGGGGAGAGCCGGTGATTTTGCAAACTGTATCAAAATCGTAACGCTCGTAATGTTTTTTCATTAATTGATAAACGCATCGCGGATTCTTAAGAGTCTTGTCCTGTTTCGGATTGCCTTTTTCATCGAGTACATAACCCCAGGAAGATTTATCATATTTGCGATTGCCTTCATCGTACCCGCTAAACAGACCGTCGTTAAAGCTGCATTTATCGGATATAATAAAAGATGCGTTTGTATAATTGACAACATAGTCTTTGTTGATGAGATTGTTTTGCAGGGTATAGTTAATCATACCGCCGACAAAAGCGATATCGGTGCCGCTGCGTACTTTACAATACAGATCGGCGAAAGAAGATGTCCGCGTAAAACGAGGGTCAACGCTGATAATCTTTGCGCCTCTCTCTTTAGCGCGTGTTAACCATTTTGCAGCGACAGGATGATTCTCGACCAAATTGGAGCCCATGATCATCGCCACATCTGTGTTGATCATATCGTTCCAGTGGTTGGTCATAGCGCCGCGTCCAAAAGTTGCCGCCAAACTGGCGACGGTAGAGCTGTGTCATATACGGGCCTGGTGCTCGAGGTAAGTAACGCCCATAGCCCGCGCCAGCTTAGAATAGAGATAGCATTCCTCGTTATCTAATGCAGCGCCGCCCAAACAGGCGATCCCATCGGTGCGGTTGACAACCTTGCCGTCTTCCTTTTTAATAAAAGAAGCGTCGCGGGTCTTTTTAACGCGCTTGGCGATTTCCGATAAAGCCCACTCCCACGATTTTTCTTCCCACTTGTCGCTGCCCGGCGCGCGGTAACGTACCTTTTGTAAGCGTCTTTCATTGACGCCAACCTGGAAAAGAGACGAGCCTTTAGAGCAGAGCGAACCCTCGTTAATCGGGTGATCCGCATCGCCCTCGATATTAATAATTTTGCCGTCTCTCGCAGATACAATGAGACCACAGCCAACCCCGCAGTAGGGGCAAATGGTAGTGCTCTCCTTTGTGTTTACTGTTTTCAATTTGGGTATCGGGGCGGCTTGAGCCTTGCCGAGCTTACCAAAAATGGGAACCGTTGTTCCCAGGGCGCCGGCGCCCACTACTCCCAAAAAGTTACGACGTGAAATGTTCATATAATTTGTCCTCCTTTGGCAGTTTTAAGCAGTCCTTTTACTTAAACAGCCTTCATTTGTGATTCGTGACTATTTGTTTTCTGGCGATAAAGAAGTGATTTATTTCCTTTAGGATTATCATAGCGTACAGTTAAAAGCGAATCCTGAACACAGCCCTCGTCTTTTGCCGAATAATCCAGCGCAGCCATCCCTAAATAAACCGTATCAAAAGAAACTTGATCGACCGGATCATCGCTGCGGATTTCCTTTATATACCGGCGGCATTTTTTGCATACCTGAATTCGGAAAGATTCTTCAGAAACCGGGCTGACAATTTCAAGCAATTCGTGATCATCATTAAGGCAGTATGCGCATTTGATTCTGGGAAAGCGCCAATGCGTTCCACAATGCAGACACCACAGGGTGCGCCGGTTGTCTTCTTTATTGGCGATATGACTTAACGAAGCCCAGTGTCCGCAAACAGGACAGTAACCGTAATGCCAAACTTCCAGATCCAGCTCTTCGATCAGCATACGAGCCGCCTTTGCCCGGAACGGTCTGGCTAAATAGACTGCGAAAAATGTCGTCAAATCTTCCGCCAAATCATACTCGCTTATAATTTTAGTAATATCATTATCTATATTAGAAAAAACGCTTGCTAAAAAATCAACCACCTCTATTTTCCCTGATACAAAACTATCCTGAATATGCGCCAGATCCTCTTCCCGCTCCGGCAGATGTGTTTTTAACAGGTCGAATAATTCCAATGCAATCGCACCGGTTTCTTCAGCGTGAAATTTACATCCGCAGGGGCGCATTAGGTAGTAACCGTCCGCCAACCTTTTCGCCGCCGTTTCCGGCGTTTCCTTTGGCGGGATACGCTTAAAAAGATTCTTTTCTTCGCACTCTTGGAAAAATGCATCCAGGGCGGATCCAAAAGTCTCCAGATGCTTTATTTCTTTTGCTATTGAATAATCCTGATCCATATTATTTTTTACTTTTCTTTTTTTGAACTGGACTGTGATAAAATTAATTACAAAAAACCTCAGTGAAAGGGTGAAATATTAAGACCCACCCCGTCAGGTATTACTTAATTACAACAATAAAAACCTTAAAGGTTTAAGAAAACCTTTAAGGTTAAAATGTTACTTTACCGGATACGTTAAAAATAAGCGCCGAATTGTCGTCGCCGTCCTTAATTGATGTCGTTATGCTTTGCAGTTCTGCGGCAATAGAGAATCCGTGTTCGAAAGGAAAGATTAAATCGCCGTAAACAACCATGTTCTGTTCAATATTACCAGCCGCCAGATCATCTGTCTGATTTTTATCCATGCCAAAACCTAATACGGCATGTAACTTGTCTGAAGGTTTGACAATAGCGTTTAGCCATAATCCCAAACTTTTTCTATCGTCATCCTTAATAAAATTACTATGGCTGCCAGCAATGTTAAACAGGTTACAATTATTCAGATTCGTACCCATATTGACTTCACCTTTTAAGGCAAGCATTTTGTTAAAGGGAAGATTGAAATCCAAACCAAATCCGCTGGCGTTATAATCGTAATCCGAAGTGTCGGGATCCGGGGAAAATTTGGCGTAAACAAAATAAACGCCAACTACGTGTTTATCCATAAGCTTGGCAGACAGGCGTCCCTGAACCATCGGCATAGCGGCATTGTTATCTGCGCCCAAACCGGCTGCTTCTTTAGCGGCTTCGCCAATAGACAACTGCATCTTTGGATTTAAACCTTCCATTGCCATTTTGTAGATAAACTGGATTTGCCCGCGGCGGAAACCCCGGTTGCCGGCATACCACATATTGCCGTTAGTGTTGTTGGTAGCAGCATTGTTGGGTGAGAAAATATCCCACTGCTGACCAAAGCGCACTTCAAAATTATTCATTGCCATCCAGGCGTAGGCTAAACGTATACGAGGATTAACATTCGAATTAAATCCGCCGCCGTAAAAATCCAATTCAATTTTTCCGCCTACTTTAACGTCTTCGCCAACGCTGCCCTTTAATCCAAAACGGGTATGCTGAGCGGTAAATCCTAAAGCGGCATTATCAACGCCGCTGGCAATCTGCGGAGCCGATAGGTTAGCGTTATTAAAAGAAAGTACGCCCTTTGTGGCATATACCATGTCTCCCTTTACAAAACCGTAAGGTGTTAAGCCAAGTCCTCCAGCCATGACGGTCGAAGCAAAAATTAAGCTTGCTATAATAGCAAGAAACAATGTGACTTTTGAAGATTTCATATAGTCTCCTTATTAATTAGTGTCTGAACGAAAACTAGCCAAAACTGTCATTTCGAAGCGGAGCGAGAAATCTTTTATCGTTATAAATATTGAAGTTAAAGATTTCTCACCCGATAAATCGGGATTCGAAATGACAAAAAGAGCCTTTTCGTTCAGACACTAATTAGGTTAAATTATAGTGATTAATATGTTTAAATTTCCACCAAATCTTTACTAATATTTTTGCCAATATTCTCCTCGTTAATTTCTAAAAAATCTTTTACTCCTTCAGAACAAATACGTTTCGGGCACGAATAAATGTTCATCCGTCTACTGCGAGCGAAGCCAATCAGAGTAATATCCAGCTCGTTGGCAATATCTACTGCTAAACTTGTAGGAGCTGCCCGAGATATTACAAAGGGAATTCCAGCCCTGCCGGCTTTAAGCATAATGTCAGATGATATGCGTCCGGAACAACTAATAATTGAATTACTAAAACCAAATCCGGACATCAATCCGGCGCCGATGACTTTATCTACAGCATTATGTCTACCAATATCCTCTCGAATAATTGGTTGTTCACTTTGACTTATAAGAGCGGCATGATGGATGCAGTCGGTCTTTTCATACCAATGGGAAGTATATTTCAGATTTGAGAATAAACCTGTAATATAAGACGCATTGATTTTCAAAGAACTATGTGTAGGAGCTAAATCTTTAAGCTTGAGTTCCAAATTAAGTGTCATTCCTTGTCCACAGCCTGATGTAACTGTTCGCTCCATCAGCCAATCCCTGCAATTAAATTGTAGCTCTTTAATAAGAGTGAAAACGATTAGTCCGTTGGTTGCTTCATCAAGATTTTCAATGTCAGATATTTTCGAAATAATGCCTTCGGTAAACAGAAAACCTACTGCCAGGTCACAACAATCAATTGGGCTGCTGGAAAAATTAAGCAGTTTATGACCGTTAACTACAATTGAAAGAGTAATCTCTTTTGCCACCCATTCACTTTCATGTTTTAGTGATGGCTCCTCGTTAATCTCTTTGGCTTCACGCCATTTAACAAGTGATCGTTTTTCAGCAATCATGATTTTACTTTTCAAATTAGTAACTAACTCATCCTCAGGCCTTAAAATTTTAATCGGGTTAGATATCACTGTTTATCCTATTGGAAACCAGTATATCCTTGTTTTTGTAACATTAGATTTAAGTAAAATGTTGACAAAAAAACGGCATCAAAAGGAAATCCCTCAATCCCTATTTCGTCCATTTTTTTGAAAGAAGCCCCTTATACATCGCTTATAAATATATCTATATACAAAGTTTTTCCCGGATTTTTTGTTTGTCAGCTTGTGTATTCATATTAAAAAAACAAGCTTCGATTGCCTCATCGCTAAAAGCGCCCTCAAAACTTAGGAACTGTGTATTCACGTATCCATAAAAAGAGCGAATGTTTAAACGTTTCATGTCTATGACTTTTTCAACTGTTGCTAAACAATTACGTGAATAAAAAGCAATCGTTGGTTCAATATGTCCGTGATGTGTCGGTACAAGGACATCCTGACCATTAAGATGCTTAATCATGTATTGAATTATATCTTTGTCTAAGAGCAACAGGTCACAGGCACATAAGAAAATATAGTCAGATTTTGTAATTGACAGAGCAGTATGAAGACCGCCTAATGGTCCTTTATTGGGGATGATATCTTCAAAAACAGGATAATCGAGGAAGTCCAATTTATCCGATATATTACTAATAAAATAAATTTCACAAAATACATCTTTTAGCATTTTGGCTAAATTATCAACAATCCAATTATCACCATTATGCAGTAAGGCTTTATCACTCCCAAAACGCCTACTTTTCCCGCCAACAAGAATTGCAGCGCTAATAGACGGTTTGTCTGGTTTGCCATTTATATAGTTTTGCTTTACGCTTTTCATTCGGTTCATAAGTCTTTAGAGTGTTTTATTATATCCTGGTAAACATTAAAAAAACAATGCACAGCGCTGTAACGGTTCCGCTGATCCATTTCGAAGATACCTGTAATTCATTCAATTTTTTCTCATATCTGGTAGTGAGATAAAGAAGCGGCGCTGTTAAACAAACGGCTAAAGTTCCGTTTAATAATACATATTGAGCAATTCGACCGAATCCCCCGGCAACCCAGAATGGATTCTGTACAATAAAAGTCATGATGATTACAAATATCACGAAAGAGCTGAAAATAGTTGCAGCGCTGAATATAATATGATCTTTAAAACTATTCAGCTTATCTTTGGAAAGCCAAAAGGCAAAATCGAATGCAGCCGCCAAACAAATTACAGCAACAGCCATACATGGAAAAAAAAGATGCCCGATACTCTTATACCAAATTGCTATCAAAGCCATAATAATAGCCGCTCCGGGTATCTGTGCAAATTTCTTGACATTGAAAATTATTAGCAGGGCAAAGGCGGTAAGTATCGAAGGCAAATATATATAGAGAACCGACGATGTTTCTACTAAGGTATTGCCCGCTAATTCAGCCAATCCCCAGAGCATGCCTCCGGCTAAAATCAAGAATATGGTTTTTGGTTGAATGTTTAAATTTTTCATATAAACGCTATCCTCCTTATTTAGGTTAAGGAATTTTTTCGTAACTATGATTTTGTTTCTTCATTTTTGACTCTTATTTTCTATTTTATGACAAAAACGACAACGTTCAATATAGTCTTTTAATATACACTTTTCCTTAATAGCCTCGTTGCATTGTAAACAGACCAAATCCATTACGTCGTTTTGTAATAGACATTGCTGAACATATCTGCGCAATAATTCACTTAGCTGCAGTCGCTCTTTTTTATTAAATGTGGATAAAGACTTTATCTGCCTTTTTTCTCTCATATCTTCAAATGCCGTTACAAAGTCTTCTCCTTTTTTTAAAAGTTTGATCTGTGTTGTGCGGCGATCTTTCATAATATTTTTTCTGCTCACCAATTTCAGTTTAACAAGCTTATCAATATTCTTGCTGGCTGCCGGACGGCTGATATCCAATATTTCGGCGAGTTCACTACCCAGGAAAGGACCGGATGTTTTAAGTAATTTTAATATGGAAAATTGTTTTTGGGTAAGTTGATAGGGAGCTGTTTTTTGCAGATAGTTCTGCTCCAAAACCTCGTAAAGAATCTGAGAGAGGATACGGCTGTATTCTGCAATCATTTTTATTGTATCATTTTCCATAATTGGGAGACGCTTAACGATTTTAATAATTAACCTTGTAAATCATTTCCTTTGTTTACTAATTACAGATAATTATTTTATAAAGCAAGGATTTTTTATTTTTTAGGTAAAACTTCAGTAACGGGATGTAACGAAAAATAATCCACCTCCGTCTGGCCGTCGGACAGGCCTAATCCCTCCAGGGATGGGAATTAATCAAGTTCCCTTTTGAGAGGCCGTGCCCGCCGGCAGGCAGGGGTTAGAGGTGTGTTTGAGCTATTTTAAGATATATAGCTTAAAAAAATATTCAGCAAATAACTAACCTATTACAATATTATTTTGGTTTTAATTTCAGCCGGTTAGTTACTCAACAAATTTCTATTTCTAAACAAACATTAAAAAAACAATGCAGAGCGCCGTAACGGTTCCGCTGACCCAGTTCGAAGATAGATGTAATGCATTCAGTTTTTTCTCAGACCTGGTAGTGAGATAAAGAAGCGGCGCTGTTAAACAAACGGCTAAAGTTCCGTTTAGTAATACATATTGAGCAATTCGAGCAAATCCTCCGTTAACCCAGAATGGCTGCAGCATAATAAAAGTTACAATGATTGAAAATATCACGAAGGCACTGAAGATAGTTGCAGCGCTGAATATAATATGATCTTTAAAACTATTCAGCTTATCTTTGTAAAGCCAAAAGGCAAAATCGAATGAAGCCGCCAAACAAATTACGGCAGCAGCCATACAAGGAAGAAAAAGACTCCCGATACTTTTATACCAGATTGCTATCAAAGCCATAATAATAGCCGCGCCCGGCATCTGCACCGATTTTTTAACATTGAAAACTATCAACAGGGCTAAAGCTGTAAGTACTGACGGCAGATAAATATAGAAAGCCGATGAAGGCTTAACCGACAGAACGCCTGCCAATTCAACCAATCCCCAAAGCATACCGCCCGCTAAAATGAAGATTGTAGCTTTTAATTGAATGTTTAATTTTCCCATTTTTATGCTAACCTCCCCTTAAAAATTAATAATTAAATTATATTTAAAAATACCTATCCCTGCTCACAAGGATAAAACAATTATTTTGGTTTGAAATTAAATAAGTTATTCTAATTGGATTTTGATTGGATAGAGTTAGAAGTTTGAACCTATAGTCTATTCTTTTGCTGATGTATTTAATTTTATAATTAATGAATAAAAGCCGGGTAATTACAAGCGGCATTGTAGTATAGTAAAGTCCGCTCTTCCATATATTCAAAATCTATTTAGCATTATAAATTCAAAGAACAATAGAAAATCACATTTATTAAAAAAATATTATATATCAATATAATATAAATTTGCTCATTTTTTCAGTGTAATAAAAAAAATAAATTAAGATTTAAAATCTTCAAAGTAAAGCGGTAATTAAGTATTATTCCAATCATATATTATCTATGTATTAAAGCGCTTTTAGAAAATTATCTTGAAAGGTAATAATGGGCATAAAACTTATCAATTAAAAAAATAAATATTTCGTAATGCCTGAATGGGTAAAATATTAAAACCCACCCTTGCTTGCATCCCGACACTTCGGGGTAACCCCTCCCAAGAGCTGAGCTTTATACACACTTAACACCGAGGGGCACAGATGATTTTTTGGGCTAAAGCCCAGATTGGAGTGTAGATTCCATATCCCCGAGCTAAAGCTTCGGGGCAATTCATGGAAAATTATGAATAGCCCCGACTTTTTAAGTCGGGGAAACCTAAATT
>JAUXGF010000493.1 GCA_030622395.1 Calditrichaceae bacterium | reverse complement strand
CGTATATAAATATATTATGACAGATATCGCTAACTTCTAACAGCTTAAACTTCAAAACTGGTTACTCACTCCTTGCTTCCCTGTCCCTCAATATTTGATGGATGCGGTCAATCAATTTCGGAAAAAAAACCGGTTTCGCAACAAATATATCTTCATGATTTTTTAGAACATCATTAAATTCCATGGCATGACCGGAAACAATCAATACCGGTATGTCTTTGTAGTCAGGATGAATTTGCAGCCATTTATAAAAATCAATCCCACTTTCGCCGGGCAAGCCGACGTCGGTAATTATGAAATGAATGATTTTCTTTGAAAGCATTGAGCGCGCTTTTTCAGTATTTTTACTGACATATACATGAAACCCATTCTTTTCTAAAAATATTTTAGCTAAAATTCCGGCGTTAATATTATCGTCTATATAAAGTATGTTCTTCAAGAATAAACTCAGATTGTATTATTTCATTTTTTTACAGGTAAATAGTTAAATCAAACTATATAAACCCATAAGGGCTTCCGCCCCCTCAACAAACAATGAAAGTATTGTGTTTTTTCTTACCCTTCCCTAATACAATAGGGAAGGGAATCCAAGTCCCCCTCTATTTCTTAAAGAGAGGGGAATTTAGGGGGTGAGTTGAAAGACTTTCATATAACATTATTGAATACACAATATAGTCACCGTTTGATTAATGTGACCATAATACTGTTCCCCGTAAGTATTAAAACCAATTTTTTCCGAATTGCCGAAAGCCTCAAAAACTTGTTTTGACACTTCCCTGGATTCACATTCAAGATAGCGAAGAATACAATTAAAGATAATCAGACCTGATACATGACCTAATTTCTTTTGCACATCATTTATAATATTCTGTGTGTCTATTACAGGATCTGTTGATTCCATTAAATTTACAATCGCCCCTTCTGAAATATTGGAATAAAACTGAATGCTTTTATCAGGAAAAACTTTAGCCGGGCTGCGCACATAGGGATCGTCTCCAATAACCAGACCAAGCGGATTTGACATAAACACTGTCTCATTTAATTCATCCGGCTCAACGCCGATAACACGGGCGTATTCATCTGCAGCCGGCTTTCCGCTAAATTCGTAAACAATTCGCTTTTCCTCATCCGCTTTAGTAATTTCAAAAATGATAGGAGTAGGAGCGTAACTGGTTTTTTTAATAATTTCAAAGGGCGCTTTCATTTCAAGGAGAGCCATTGCAGTAGCATTTTCATATACTTGATCATTAACCGCAATAAGTGTGCGCTCAAATTTTAAACTATCGCCGCTTGAGCCACCTACGGCTATTAAATCCATAGACGTATTTGCTAAACTGTCCATAACCACCTCTTCTTTGAGGCTTAAGCCGTCAGGTAAAATAATACCGACATGTTTATTAGGATCTATTTTCTTTAAATCGATATCCATTGATTGAGCCAACTCCTGTAAAATACTGCCTGCCTTGCCGGCGTTGTTTTGTAAGTCTTTTATCACCCCAACTTTTACTTTTGAAATTTTATCGCTCGAAATACTCATTGCCGTTAAACTATTATTCATAAAACCGGACGGGGTTATTTCCCCCGCTGTAGTGCAGCCTATCATTGGGCTGCGACCGAGCGCTTTATATAAAGTTTTGGCAATTTTTGCAAAGTCATAATCAACGGCGGCAAAGAATACAACTAATTCAATATTATCCTGCTTTATCTGTTCTGCGACTTCTTTTGCCGCTGATTTCGTATCTTTTTCAATACTAAAACCACTTTTTATCCCACTATTTTTCATTTTATTACCTCATTATTAAAAATTAAGCCTAACGCTATTTAAGCTGAAATCTAATCTTTTTATAAGTGGCAAAATTATTAATCACTTGAATATTATATTCACCCCGCACTACTTGCTGTCCTTCCTGATCTTTAGTATCCCATACAATTGAATACTCACCCACATCTTTCATTTCATTCAACAAATTACGAATAAACTTATTAGATGTATCGAACACATTAACTGTTATCATTGCTTTTTCTTTTACTTTATATTTAAATCGAATAGGCTTTGGCGGGCTTACAGGTTCTGTAGATTCAGTTATACCGTATTTTTCTAAAACTTCCTGATTCTCTACAATACCAAGCTCTTTTATGGCTTTAAATATTTTTTCTTCTAAAACCGGATTATCCGGAGTATCATTAGTAAAAGCGGATATGTCGCGCCCGATTTTCATACTGATTCTAACAAGGGTTGTTTTTACATAGAATTGACGTGTATTTTCATCTTCCGGATTCCCTGCTAAATCGAGGCGTAAAGCAATGATTTTATCTACTAATTGTTTTAAACGACCAGCCATTTTGCCTCCAATGATTATTTTTTTAGCAAATAATTTTTTCTAGTCTAATTTAATTATAAATAAATTACAAAAATATGCATTAATTTAATATACTTAAAATAAAAAAATATATCCAATTAT
>JAUXGF010000429.1 GCA_030622395.1 Calditrichaceae bacterium | reverse complement strand
GCTTGGCCTCCGACTTTTAAGAGACAGGGCTTTTTTGTAAGATTCTATAGATTCATCATACTTGCCGATTTTCATAAGCAATTCAGCATAAGAGTCATAAGGATTCGGATCATCGGGAATAAGTTCCAGATATTTCTTAAAAACCTTTTCCGCTTCCTTGTAATTTACTAAAAGTCTATAAACATACCCTAACTGATTATAAGGCAGTGAAAAATCGGGATTAATTTCAATCGCTTTTTTATATTCTTCTACGGCTAAATTATATTCTTGCTGGTTAAAGTAAAGATTGCCTAATAAATAATGGGATCGTTCGTCTTGCGGATAGGATTCAACCAATTTTTTATATAACTCCCTTTGTATCATTGGAAAACCGTTAATTTCCGCTTCCCTGCCTAAAACCCACAACCGCTCTCCTTCGGAGATTTTACCGATTAATAACTTCGCTTTATTAAAATTCTCAAAAATTCCCCTGGCGCTGGGCTGGTAGCGCGACAAATATAAATAGGCTAAGGCAAAGCTTGAATCCGCGGCAACGGCTTTTTCGAAGAATTTAAGAGATTCCTGGCGGCGTAGTTTATCTGCGAGATCCCGCCCCTGCAAGTAATACTTCAACGCCTCTTCAGATGATGTTGTAATAGGAATTTTACCGCTTTGGTCATCGGCGAAACTGTTCCCTGCAAACAGCAGCGCACAGATTGCTATAAGCGTTGCACATTTCTTTAAATTAAGTTTTCCCATCATTTTCTCCTTTTTATTAAAATTTAAAAATAGATGAAACATTAACATTTATATATTATCCCCTTTAAACAGCCAATGCAAGCTTTTAATTGGAGTTTAACCTGGGCATAAATTATATTAGAGAAATCATATCTTGTGGAAAGTATATATTGTTTATGAAATATTCAATAATAATTTTCAAAATATTCATATTCTGATTATAGATGGAATGTATGCTTGAAACAAGCGCCCAATATATTGTTTAAAAAAAGCGGCGTCTATTGCATTTAGTATTAGAAATATTTACATTAAAAGCTTTGTAAATTTGAATGTGAAAAGGAGTGATGATAATGTCTAAGGTCTGTGAAATTTGCGGTAAGGGTCCGATGGTTGGGAATAATGTAAGTCATGCGCATAATAAAACTAAAAGGCGCTTTTTACCTAATCTGCAAAAAATTCGAGTTCAAACCAGCGATGGCGTTAAACGAATGCGTGTTTGCACAAGCTGCATTCAAGCTAATAAAATAGAGAAACCCGCATTTTAAAAAGCTGGCTTTAAATCAGCTTTTCTATTTTTCTGTAATAGTTCATATCCTATATAAATTCAATTACCCTGACACATCCGGGGAACATCGTAAAGCGTAGAGCGAGAAGCGTTAAGCGAAGGCTAAGAAAAGAGTATTATGTAATTCCACTCTTCGCTCTACGCCCTGCGCTATAAATAATCACCTATAATAATGGTGCGCAGTTTGAGATAGTTAAACTATTACATTTTTCTTACTTTATTGAAATTCAACATCAAGATAGGCCGGATGCAGCCGGTAATCGCCAAACCCGGTGTGATCCTCAAACAAAAAAGTTTTACGAAGGGAATAGTAACGCCATACAATATACGGCTTGCCTCCCAATTCAAAAGGATGACGTTCAATATCGTCAGGAAACCCAAATTTTATTAATATCCGCCCGCGATCCGTCTTCCAGCCATCCTGGCTAAAAGCCGAATATTTTCTATTGGCGTAATTAACGCGTCTAAAATATTCATTTTTTAATTCATTTACCGCGGTAGTAACGTCAGGATCGCGCTCCTTCCAAAACCGTTTAAAAAACGATTGTTTTATTTCTAATGATTCATTTTCATATTTATCTAAAGAATCGTGATTTACAATATAAACCATCTGTCGTAAAGCGAGGTCAATATCTTCAACCGTGCCAGGCACATCAGACCAAAAAAAAGAAATAGATTGAGATTTCTTTTTAGAGTAATCTCCAGCTTTAGCCTCAATTACCAAATTATAACTGTTTTTCATTAAACGCGTTTTTTTAATTTTAAATAAATGCGATGTTATTTTACTATCAATTGTTTTTACAATAGTTGTATCTAATTCTTTTTCTTTATTTTTACTTTCTAATGTATAATTTATAGAGACCGATTGAGACGTATCTTTAACATATAGATCAAAATAGATATAAAAATGTCCAAGCCGCGTTGTAAAATTATTACCGATAGTTGGGATAAAATCAACAAGCTTTGAAGCAGAATCGAGCTTAACGTCTTGCAAAAACAAAATGCCGCTAATATCTATACTATTCTTTGTAAAATCCGGTAATTTTATATCTATCTTACGTTGAGTGCTTTTACCGGATATCAAATCAGTCAATTTTGCAAAGAGTTTATAAGCGCCCGGCTTCAGTGTCATAAAAGTTTTTAAAAGGATTTTCTCATCTCTACTGTTAGTCAATTTAAAATCTTTAACATTCAACTTTTTATTTATAGTGCGGCTTAGAACCACATTATTCTCTTTATTATAAACTGCCAGCAGCAATTCGTAATCAGCGTCATATCCAGTTGAATCACTTTTGATAAACGTTAAATCATCATTTAAAATCTGCGTTGTAACGAGCAAACGATTGTTAATATCTTCGGCAAATTGATTGTGCAGCACAATATCAAAAAAGGGAAGACCAACGCCGCTTTGGTTGGAATGTTCAGCATATTGAGCTGATAGATTTGTAAATGCAATAACGCTAAATAAAATAAAGAAAAATAAAATCTTAGGAAATTTCATTTTTAGATTACCTTTTTGAATTGCCTGAATTAATATTTATATACTGGAATAGAAGTGGTTTGTTGTTTAACCGCTTCGTTCTGACAGTTATACCGCCTGTCCCGATTCTTTTTATCGGGGATACATATTTTTTAAACCAATTACTGAGTCGGTATAATTAAAAATAATCGAAAATTGGTAATAATCAAATAGTTATATTAAAAAATATGATAATTAAAGGCTCTATGTCGTTTTGTGTGGGTAAATATAATAATAAAAAATAGCAAATGTTATTTTCCCAAGGGACGCCTGCGGTGCGATCCCGATTTATCGCATAGTCCTCAACTTCAGAACTCCTTACCCCTCGCAAACTGAATGTGCGGTAGTTTTGAAGATGAGACGCAGG
>JAUXGF010000373.1 GCA_030622395.1 Calditrichaceae bacterium | reverse complement strand
TCGATTTTCCAGTTCTTAGCCTTTTCGCCTGTGGGAAGAATCCAGTTAGAAGTAGAATCTTTTAAGAGTACAAGTAAATTGCTATCATATAATAAATTGATTCGATCAACTTTTGCCTTATCAAAAACGATTATACTTTTATCCCGAAAAGCAAATAAATTATTTTGAAACGGCTTTATAAAAGACGAATCAACTTCAAAAATATGAGGACGAGCCTCGTCTTTACCATAAGCGGAATTGTTCTTCAATTTCGAAAAAGCGGCTGAAGTTTTAGCTTTTTCAGCGCCGGAATACAATTCAATAATATACGCGGGATTAGATAAACCATACTTTGACTTGCGTCTATCATTTTCATCCGGCACAGATTTAATTTTGCCGTAATCAAGTTTATTTAACAGGGCGTCTACTGCGCTTTTATCCGCTTTTGTATTTAATGGTTTTGTAATATTCCAATCCTTGCCGCTGCGCCGGAAAGTAAAGTATCCCTTTGGATTTTTTAATTTGAATTCCCGCACCTTATCTTTATCGAAATGAATGATTTTTCTATCGCGCCAATCGAAAAGAGACTTGTCCGCGTTATTCTTCAGCGACGCCTCGACTAAGTGAACAACCGTATCGCTGATAGAAGCGTAAACGTTTGAACCGATATTTGTTTGACCGCCCAATAGTAAAACCCGGCTTACTCCGTTTTTTTCACTGACTGTAATTTTTAAAGCCTCTTTACCTAAACCATATTGGCTGACGTCTCCTTTTTTAACGTTAAAACTGCGCTGTTTTTTTGCATTAGATAGATTAGATAACAGCGAATTAACTTGCCCTTCGTCAGCGCCGGTTTTAACCGGCTGTTCTATTTGCCAGCCGTCTTCTATTTTATTAAAAATAAAATTACCTTTAAATGAATTTATCTCAACTCGATTCACGCTGTCTTTATTGAAGACTAATATTTGTTCTTGCGCCTCTTTTTGTTTCTGCCGCTCTTCCCCGCCTTTGATTTCATAGAAGTAAACATAAGCTCCGAGCGCTGCGGCAATCAAAATAAGTAGAAGTGTTTTTTTCATATCCTTATGATACCTTCTAAAAAATTAAACATCCGAATTTACTATTTTTCTCATCCTTAGTATACAAATAAAAGCTGTCAGCGATTAGCAATCAGCGGTCAGCTTTAATATACTAATGTTTAATATAAACTAACATGGGCTTTCGCCCTCAACAAACTATGAATATTTTCAGCTTTTTCTTACCCATCCCTGCTTGCATCCCGATACTTCGGGGTAACCATCCCAAGAGGGGAATCCAAGTCCCGAAAATTCGGGATTAGGGGGTGAGTTGCAAGACTTTTCCCGCAGGGACCCCTTCGGGGTGGCGCATAAAAAGAACGTATTCAGCACTCAGCATTCAGCTTTTCCCGGAGGGACGGCTTCGCCGCAGCTTTTAACCCCATCCGCAACTAAAAGCTGATCGCTGTGCGCTGACTGCTGACCGCTTTCTTCTTCAATTTCATAAACAACTTTTGTATTATTAACAAAATCCAGCGCTTCCTGTTTTGCCTGATTGATTTCATCTGTTTCAGGAATATATTTGGCAAATTTTACTAAATCTGATAATGTTAGAATATTTTCCAAATCTTTTAATAAATCTTGTTCTTTAATATGATCAAAAATATCGCGCATAATTTCCGAGGTTGTTTCTTCCAAAGCTAAAATAAAATACCTGCCCTCCAGATAAGCGCGCACAATTTGCGACAGCCTGCTAAAAAATTCTTTATAAGCGCCTTTTTCCAGTAAATCGTTTTGATACAATTCTGCAAGCGCGGCTAAGGCAATTTCATGCGCCGGTTTTGGCGGAGGTGGCGGCGTGAAAATATAGCCTTTTTCTTTGTGTCTCTTCCATAAACGGTAACCTAAGAATCCGATTAAGCCAGCCAAAATGATAACAGCGGCTATGGAAATCCAAAACATGTAATTAAAGGGAATATATATGGGCGGTTTAATATCCTTCAGCTCTTTAGCTTCTTCGCCTGTGAGAACCGATTGAACAAAAATATCAATTGACGGCGCCTCAATTATTTTAAATACATAACCGGTATCTTCAAGGAAATATGCGATGGGGAATGCAGGAATAGTAAATTTACCCGTATCATAAACAGATATGGTAAAATCATAGCGTTCAATGATGCGCCCATCCTTTTCTTCCGGTTTGTGGAAAACATAATCTTTGATTTCAAACATACCCAGGTTTAAGCCTTCTCCCGGCTTTTCTATGCGCAGCCCTTCGGCGCGGTCAATGATGATAGAATATTTTATTCTATCGCCGATGGTGATGGTAGACGTATCAACCATAGACTTCGCTTCAATAAGCGCGCTATCCTGGGCGGATACTATCGAAGCGTTAAAAATAAAAAATAAAATGAATATAAAAAACTTTCCGGCTTTCACTATATAACTTTCCACGCTACTGAATTCGACTTTCATAAATCTTAACATTTTCCGCTTTCATTAAACGATCAATTAATTTTTGATAGGCTTGCCGCTGCCTGTCCTGAGCCAGGTCCTGAGCGGCCTTCTGAGTAACTTCATTAAAAGATTTTTGCCGCTTTACTTTTCCCTTATCATCCTTTTCCACATATTTATCTTTATGAGCCATGTAATACAATTCCACATCTGCCGCTTCTATTTTAACCTGATCCTGCAATTCTTCCTGTAATATCTTTTCCGCCATTAATGACTTTTGGGCGCGAAAAGTTCCCTCAATAACTTCTTTGTTTTTATCCAGTCCTTTACGTTTAGCCGACTCGTATAAAAGTTCCTGCAAAATATACTGCTGCAGGAATTCAGCTTTCCTTTTTTTATCCTTAAACTGCTCCTGAATGTAAGCGGGCAGTTTACTTATCTCAAAATCGAGATCGCCCTGAGTTATTTTACGATTACCTGTCTCTGCTATAACCGCGCCCGGACGCTTTTCTTTAACTGAAGATTGATCAAGCGCCGCTTCTTTCTCTAAAATGCGCGCCGCGTCGCCTGAACGCTGCAAACGTTCCAGACAATTAACTATGCGCTTACCGAGATCCCCTTGCAGACTGCTTTCGGGATAGAGATATTTAATTTTAAAGTAAAATTCCAACGCTTTATCATAATCTTGCAGACGCTCGAAATAAATATTGGCAATCGTATAATAAGTATTTGCCCGCCTCGAAGGTTCAATCTTGTAATGATCTAAGTAATCCAGATACTCCTGCGCTGAAGCTTCGTACAATCCGTTTGTATAATAAGCATTAGCCAGTTTAAGTTTAGAATCAACCGGGGTCGGCTCCTTAGTGCCCTGCCCGCAGGAGTAAAAGGTTAATATTAAAATTATAGATAAAATGAAGAATATTAATTTTTTAAACATAACAACCCTGTTTTTTATTTGTATAGTCCCGATCCCGATTAATCGGGAGGAAAAGTAATGATAAATTATCAGCCTAAAATCACAAAACACAAAAACCAAAATACAAATAAATCTCAATTTATAAATTCCAATGACCCAAACATCCTACATCATCCGTTTTCAATAATTCAAAATATTAAATTACAAACATACTTAATCGGTTTGATATTTTTTCCTTATTTGGAAATTGGAATTTATTTGTTATTTCCCTCGTATCAGAGCTCCCTCGTATCAGAGTTAAGCGAAGCGGTCTCTGATACGTGACGACGTTGCCTGAAATGTTCTTCACTCTTACATCTGTTATATCAATATCAT
>JAUXGF010000411.1 GCA_030622395.1 Calditrichaceae bacterium | reverse complement strand
TCTAAGTATTTAAAAATTAATTATTCCTTCGTGCCTTAGTGTCTTAGTGGCATTTTCTACTTTCATATAAAGAAAGGATTATCAATGAAAAACAAATTCGATCATGTATATCAATTCAAGATTACATTAAAAGGCTTCAGCCCGCCGATTTGGAGGAAGATACAAGTTCCCGGGACTTTTACATTTCTGAAATTGCATAATGCCATACAAAAAGTTATGGGGTGGCACGATAGCCACCTTCATCAATTTACAATTGTTGACCCATCCACGGGTAAGCAATTGGATATAGGAATTCCTGATAACGATCCTGAGTGGCAGGGAGAAATTCTTCCTGAGAACAAACAAAAAATTGCTAAATTTTTCACAATGGAAAATTCTAAGGCAAGGTATATTTATGATTTTGGCGACAACTGGGAACATATCATAGCTTTGGAAAAAATACTTCCTATTGATAAAAATATTAAATATCCGGTTTGTATCGCGGGAAAGCGCGCTTGTCCGCCTGAAGACTGCGGCGGCGTCTGGGGTTACGAAGAACTTCTGCAAATCATAAGCGATCCTGATCATGAAGAATATGAGGAAATGAAAGAGTGGCTTGGAGATGAATTCGACCCGGATCATTTTGATGTAAAGGACGTTCAGTTTTAAGAACATAGCAAACAAATTGATTAATGATACTGGATGCTGGTTGGAGCGGAGCGTCCCGATCGGGACGCTTTTGCAGGTTTACCGATTACTGATTACTTAAGTTTCTTCATCCAGTATCCAGTATCAATCAACTATACAATAAATTAAGGGACTAAAACCGTTTTGGCTGATAGAATTCATGAACCAGGTAAATTCAAATCACGCATTACCGATTGGCCTATAGAAGAACGCCCGCGGGAAAAGTTAGTAAGTTTAGGGGCGCAAGGGATTTCAACAGCGGAATTGATCGCTATTTTATTAGGACAAGGAACGCCAAAGTACAATGCCGTAGATCTGGCAAAAAAACTTTTACGTGAGTTCCATTCATTAGAAGCTTTAAGTAACGCTTCATTAAAGGAAATTCAGCTTATACCGGGTATCGGTCCGGCTAAAGCGGTAACCTTATTGGCGGCTTTCCAATTGTACCGCAATTTGCAAAAAGAAAAAGCGGAAAATGAATTAGTTAGTTTCCGCAATCCCGGTCAGGTGGCTCGGATTTATCAGCCGGTCTTGGGACATTTACAAAAAGAATGTTTTTATGTTATTTTGTTAGACCCGGTTATGCGCCGTATTATGGATTATAAAGTAACCAGCGGAATTATGGATTCGTCATTAGTGCATCCTCGTGAGGTGTTTAATCCCGCGGTTCGGAATATGGCAAAGGGTATAATTGTAATGCACAATCATCCTTCCGGCGACCTCCAGCCAAGTGATGATGATATCAAAATCACCAAGCGGCTTGTGGAAAGCGGGAAAATATTAGGCATCAATGTTTATGATCATTTGATCGTTACTTTGGATAGTTATTATAGTTTCAGAGAAAATGGGTTAATAAAAGATCCGGCAAAATAGGAGAACTCACCCTAAATCCCTGCCTGCCGGCGGGCACGGCCTCTCTTTAAAAAAAAGATGGACTTCGATACTTCTCTTTGGAAAGAGAAGAGGGAGGGGGATGAGTTGTCTATCGGGATAAATCAAAAGAGAAGTACGATTTACGATTGAAGAGGTAAAAGATCGTAAATCGTAGATCGTAGATTAAAAGAGAAGTGCGATTTGTGTTTAGTGATTTCTTAAAAGCGCATCCTTCGTTGTCCCGATAAAAAGGCTGTTGCAGTTATCAATTAAAACCAGGAGTATCCATGAATCGAAAAGAACAATTAAAACATCTGGAAAGATTGCGCGCCGAGGCGAGTTTGGGCGGCGGTGAAAAACGTATCGAAAGTCAACACGCCAAGGGTAAGCTAACAGCGCGGGAGCGAATTGACTATTTATTAGACGAAAGTTCTTTCGTGGAAATAGACATGCTGGTTAAACATCGTTCAAAAGATTTTGGCTTGGAGAAGCAGCGTTATCTGGGCGACGGCGTCGTAACCGGATACGGCTATATTGACGGTCGTATGGTTTTTGTATTTTCACAGGACTTTACCGTATTCGGCGGCAGTCTCTCTGAGGCTTTCGCTGAAAAAATAATTAAAATTATGGATCAGGCGATGAAGGTAGGCGCGCCGGTTATCGGATTAAACGATTCAGGCGGGGCGCGTATTCAGGAAGGCGTAGTTAGTTTAGGCGGATATGCGGAAATCTTTTTACGAAATACGCTGGCTTCGGGCGTTATCCCGCAAATTTCTGCGGTGATGGGTCCGTGCGCCGGGGGCGCTGTCTATTCCCCTGCAATTACCGATTTTACATTAATGGTAAAAAATACCAGTTATATGTTTGTAACCGGGCCGAATGTGGTTAAAACCGTTACGCATGAGGAAGTTACTTCAGAAGAATTGGGCGGCGCTGAAACACATGGTTCTAAAAGCGGCGTAAACCATGTTACCTGTGAAAATGACATAGACTGCCTTCAAAAAATCCGTGAAATGATTTCGTATATGCCTTCTAATAATTTGGATGATCCGCCGCGTATTAAAACCGGCGACCCTGCTGATCGTATAGATGAGAATTTAGACGATGTTGTTCCTGAAAATCCAAATCATCCTTACGACATGAAAGAGATTATCACGAAAGTAGTAGATAAAGGAGTGTTTTTTGAGATTCATCCTGATTACGCAATGAATATGATTGTCGGCTTTGCCCGTTTCGACGGTTATTCAGTGGGCCTTGTAGCGAACCAGCCGGCGAATTTAGCTGGTGTTTTGGATATTGACGCTTCGATTAAAGCAGCCCGCTTTGTGCGCTTTTGCGATGCGTTCAACATACCCCTGATAACATTTGTAGATGTGCCCGGTTTTTTGCCCGGCACTAACCAGGAATGGGGCGGAATCATCAAACACGGCGCTAAACTACTTTATGCCTTTTCCGAAGCTACTGTGCCTAAAGTTACGGTTATAACCAGAAAAGCCTATGGCGGGGCTTATGATGTTATGAGCTCCAAACATATCCGCGCCGACGCCAATTACGCCTGGCCCTGCGCCGAAATTGCCGTTATGGGACCCAAGGGCGCGGCTGAAATTATTTTTAGAAAAGAGATTAAAAATAGTGAAGATCCCGCCAAAATGCTTGAACAAAAAGAAAAAGAATACCGCCAGAAATTCGCCAATCCCTATTTAGCCGCCGAGCGCGGTTATATTGATGAAGTTATAGAGCCGCGTTATACACGTTTAAAAATTATTCAGGCTTTGCGTATGTTGGAAAACAAATCCGATTCCAATCCACCAAAAAAGCATGGGAATAT
>JAUXGF010000027.1 GCA_030622395.1 Calditrichaceae bacterium | reverse complement strand
GAATGGCAAATGTACGGCGGTATAACCGGGCCGATTCCTTACAGCCCTTACTGGTATCCTAAAAAATACAAGCATGCTGCGGAGGAAATTGAATTAGTTCCTTATGGCTGTACAAAATTAAGAGTCGCTGCTTTTCCGGCTGTGCGGTGAAGTGGTTAATTACGAATTACGAATTAGGAATTGGGAAGTAAGAAATAGGAATTTGGAATTTTCGAGGGGGATATTTTTCTTTTTCTTGTATCAGAGTTAAGCGTAGCGGTCTCTGATACACACGATGGGAATTATTCAGTCAGGCGTAAGGGCGAAGCGTTTCAGGCGATGATATTAAATAACAGAGGTAAGGGTGAAGCATTTCAGGCAGCGTCGTCACGTATCAGAGACCGCTTCGCTTAACTCTGATACGAGGGAAATTGGAAAGCAGAAAATGGGAATTGGTAATTATGAACTAAAGGAATTCCAAGTTACAAGTTACAAGTTCCCAATTCCAAATTCTGGTTTTAAATGTATTTTTGAATGGAGTTAAAATGTGCATTAAATATCATTTTATTACCTGTTTTATAATTTTGATTTTAGCGGGAACGCTGCATAGTCAGCCCTATCTATCCAATCTCGAAGCAGGAAAGGATGATCCGATCTATACAACTTATGCCGCCCCGCTTAACCGGTCAGAATTTATTGTTGATGAAGGTTATACATTCAAATGGTATGATTTGCAAGACGGGATTGATTTTGAAACTGACAATGGCGGAAGCCTCTGCCTTGGGTTTAAATTAAATGGAGAGTTCCGCTATTACTTAAATGAATTTTATACGGAACCGCTTATTACAACATCATACAGTGATTTGGTTAAATATTATTATTATCCTTTTGAAGGTATACGCGTCGAAATATTTTTTGATGTTTACAGTTCAAGAATTGCAATACAGGATATTAACATCACAAATGAGAGCGGCTTTGATGCGGAGTTAACCGTCTATCCTTTTTTATATCACCAGACTGATGAAATTACAGATGTATCAATAATTACTCCTGAATACGACGGTTTTATTTTTCAACATAAAGAGAGACCGGATAGCTGGACTACCTCTCACGGCGTGCCTTATCAGGAAGATTTAATCAATGTTTATATTATTGATTCGGAAGCAGATGATTTTGGCGCATATACTTATTTGACCGATTCTTCTTTTTCAATGATTAGTAAGCGGGGAAGTAATTACTGCGTGGAATGGGGAACAGTTAATCATAAAGACGGCACATCCTGTTTACACGCTCCTCCTGACGCCCAAATGATTGTATTACACAACAACAGCGATATTGAGATTTTAACGGAAGATGCGCCGAAATGGGGAGATACAGATCCTAACATTCCCGGCAATGGCTGGCAGGGATGTGAATTGGGAAATTTTCAGAATCCCGCTATAGCCGCCGATGATTCTTTTACTGTTATTTTCAATTGCCTTGTTACTGAACAGCAGGGGATAGGCAAGGGATTAATTCCGGCGCTGCCCTCAAGTGGAGGCGTACACACTGATATACAATTGACAGAAGAAGAACATCCGCCTGTTCCAGCCAATGCTGTGATTTCTTTTAGTCAAAATTACGCCAGCGCCGAGCTTTTATGGCAGCAGGAAGAAAATTGTTTTTACAGTATTTATAGACGCTGCGGAGAGCCCGAAGGACGATTTGACCGCATTGCAGAAGGGATCGAAAGCGGCGGATATCTGGATACAGGATTAGAGCCGGACAGTTTATATAATTACATAATTATCGCCAGGGATGACAGCGGC
This sequence comes from Calditrichaceae bacterium, assembly GCA_030622395.1. GTDB lineage: Bacteria > Calditrichota > Calditrichia > Calditrichales > Calditrichaceae > JAUXGF01. Next base: position 9,911 of record JAUXGF010000027.1, on the reverse strand, counting down.
AGGTTTAGCGGTCATTCAAAAGAATTAGGCCGGGGAAGCGGTCAAAACATTGCCTTTTTCAGCGATGTTTTAAATGTACAATTATATAATACAATTCCTGCGGCTGATGTTAAAATCACAGCTATGCAAAAAACTTTATCAATTCCATCAGCTCAGAGTTCTCAATTGCGTATAATCAGAGGCGTTGCCGAAGCCGGTTCAAACGTGAATGAACTGATCGCAGAATGTAGGAATTCGACGTCTATTGATTTACAGCCCCTTGTAGAGGATGCCGAACGAATTTATAGTCATATACCAAATTTAACATTTTCTAACCCTGATTATGAAATGCTGTACTGGAGCGCTTTTTCATTAGCGCGGCAGTGTATGATGCCGCCGGAAGGGGAATGCTCCTACGATTATTATGTTTTCTCACGAGAGCCGACCTGGGGCTGGGGACACGGCGGTCAGGTTTTCCATGAAAGCCTGGTAATGCTTGCTTACGCTTTTATGGACGGACAAAGCGCAATGAATTCCCAACGCGTTTATATGGAACGACAATGGACGGACGGGTATATTAATTATCGAACCGGTCCTTATTTGAATGAAACAATTTATTGGTATGGTCAATATACAACATCAGCTCCCTTGTTCAATTGGGAAAATTGGGAGATTTATAAAATTACACAAGATACGGTGTTTTTGCAGGACGCCTATCAATCGGGATCAAAATTTTATCAATACTGGCTGGATAACCGGAACGCAGATGGAGATAGTCTCTGCGAATGGGGCGCCCATGCTGTATTAGAAAGTTTGCGCGACGGATGTGTGGCTGTCTGGGAGGTCGGCTGGCCCAGTAATTTTGAATGTATGGATTTGAATGTAATGTTAGTAAGTGAAGCGCATTCATTAGCTCAAATGGCTTTGGAGTTGGGAAATACGAGTGAATACGACTACTGGACAAACGAAGCGGCTAAACGCACGGAAGCAATCAATAATACCTTTTGGGATGAGCAGACCAATTTCTTTTATCATGTTGATAAAACCGATCATGGCTTTACCTACAATTCTGCTAATGATCTGAAACGGCGGGAAATTATTGGTTTTCTCCCGCTATGGGCAAACAGCGCAACTGAGGAGCAAGCCGAAAAACTTGTTCAGGTATTAACCGATCCTGATAAATTTTGGCGCGTTTATGGAATTCCTTCATTGGCGGCTGATGACGGCTACTATAATCCCAAAGGCTACTGGAACGGTCCGGTTTGGGTTCAGTGGCAGTATCTGATTTTTAGAGGATTGATTAATTATGGCTATTATTATCAGGCAAAACAATTAGCATATAAAGTGTTATCCGCTGTTATTGAGCAATTAAAGAATGATCATAATTTATGGGAATTATACAGCCCGGATGATCAATGGGCAGGTCATCATAAAACATATATCTGGACAGGAATCGCGGCGCGTATGCTTATCGATTTAAATGAATTGGAAACAGGTCTGCCGGATGTTGATTTGCAGGAGACGCCCGAGACTGTTCTTCTCAAACAAAATTATCCTAATCCCTTTAACCCCTCAACGGCTATCAGATTTGAACTGCCGCGGTCAGTGAATGTTAAAATTAACGTATTCAATATTTTAGGACAAAAAGTGCGAACATTGGCGAACAACGTAATGAAGTCCGGCATACATGAAATTAAGTGGGACGGAAGAGATGACAGGGGGATTGACGCAGCCGGAGGAATTTATATATATAAAATAACAGCGGGGGATTATACTAATTCAAAAAAGATGCTGCTTATCAGATAAAATGGGAGTTCTTATAATGGCTATTATTAATAAAAAAAACAAATGCTGTCTGGTATTTTTAATCCTTAGTTTCAGTTTACTGTTAACGTCAAATGGTTTTGGACAGTCGTCTCAGCCTGTGAGAACAGAATGGCGATCGCCGGACGGCAGTAAACCAATGACGTACAAAGAATGGAAAGCGCGCTGGGATACTGAGAATAAAGAGATCGGCGGTGAAATAAAATACCATTCACAAATGCAAAAATGCGCTAAAGCGGATTCCTTTGTTTTTGGAGAAGATTACGCCTATTATAAAGGATACGTAAGACATAATGATAATTCTTTTTGCGAGGATTTGCCTCCTGTCGCCAGCTTCATTGTTTTGCTTAACGGAAATGATAATAAGATTCTTACGGATGATTCTCCCCGCTGGGCGATTGGAGATGCTAATATCAGCGGGATGGGTTGGTATGGAATCGAATTAGGAAATTTTTCTAATCCTGAGGTTGCAGTCGGAGATTCATTCAAAATTATATTTTCCTGCTATAATGAAACCTATACCTTTGAACAGGGCGAGCATGCAGATGAAATCTGGTGTCTTCCGCTGTTGGCGGGATTTCCGACCACCCTGCAACTACAGCCTATGGATATTCCCTTGCCGCCGGACAGCCTTTATTTGCAAAGGGAAGAGGCTGCGCTAAAAATATCATGGGATCAAAAACCCGGATTAAAATATACGGTTTACCGCAGATGCCTTAATGATACATTGGCTTTAAATTATCCACGCTATCAATATGATAAAATTGCCGTAGATATCGTTGATTCAATTTATTACGACATAACAATTGATACTAACGAAACCTATGGATATATCCTGTTTTCCGAAGATGAAAGCACGCATCTGGTAAGCGGACGTTCGAGAGAGATTAATGAAAAATTATATTTAAATAATGTGCGGGCTATTTTTGTTCAGCCCCAATTATATTCATCGATTGAAAATACTCTTTCAAAGACTATCAATGACTGGGAAAATGAAGGCGCCGAAGTGGTGGTCTATTCCATGCAGTTTGACAATCATCAGGCTCTGAGGAATACCCTGCGCTCTATAGAAGGATTACAGGGAGCGCTTTTAATCGGCGATTTTCCTGTTCCCTGGTATCAGGCAACTGGCTATAATGAAGATGATTCGTTATGGCATTATCAGGAATACCCGGCAGACATTTATTACATGGATTTGGACGGTACCTGGCAGGATAATTATAAAGAAGAAGGTGACTCTCTTGTACTGGGAACGGATGGAATTTATGATACGCATATCGATGATTTCCCGCGTAACACCGAAGCTCCGGAAATTGTTATCGGAAGAATAATCCCCACAAGCGGAATGGGCGATCCGAGTGAAGTTATTTGTTCATACCTGCAAAAATGCCATGATTACCGCCATGATTTAAACGGTGTTCGGCAGGAGTTTAAAGCCTTAGCCTATCCGGATGATGACTGGCACACCTGGGGCAATGAAGTTGCTAATGATTATATCAGTCTGCTTTATCCCGATTATTTATCCATTTATGATATTAATCAGACCACAGGCAGCGATTATGGCAGCCGTCTTGATGATGGTTACAGCCTGATCCACGTCTGGGTTCATTCCTGGGAGCAGGGACATGCATTTAAAATTAACGATGGGGCAGGCACTGAATATTTTACGAATACGCAAATTTTATTAGCTGAAGCGAACGCTAATTTTTATAATCTTTTTGCTTGCGGCAACAGCCGCTATATAGCGGATATGAATTGCGGCGCTGTATATGCGCTGCTAACGGAGAGCGGAATAAACACAATAGGCACTACGCACAGCGGCGGTATGACGGACTTTGATTATTTTTATACCTGCCTTGCACAAGGTATTAGCTACGGTGAAGCTTTCTTGAAAACATTTCAGTACAAGGGAGAATACGGATTTACAACTGACGCAAAAGGCTGGTATTACGGTCTGGTTTTTAACGGCGATCCGTTTATCATTCCCAAGCCGCGAAATGAGACGGGTATTGCCAAAGATGATAACAATCATTTACCAAAAAGCTTTAATTTAGGAAATTATCCCAATCCGTTTAATCCGGCAACAACAACCAATTACAGTCTGCCGGCGTCCGGCAAAGTGGAGTTAACGATTTATAATATGTTAGGACAAAAAATTCGTTCCTTAATAAACAGGCATCAATTTACAGGTCAGCATAAAATTATTTGGGAAGGTAAGAATGATCAGGGAATAAAGGCGCCCAGCGGAATTTATATCTACCGTTTGACGTCAAGTAAATCTATGATATCAAAGAAGATGGTTCTAATAAAATGACAATATCAAAAATAATAATGACAGCGCTTCTGCTGTCGGCTATGACAATTAATACGTTTAGCCAGGAATTGTTCATAAACGAGATTATGTCGTCCAACGTATCGACTTTAGCCGATAAGGACGGTGAATACCCGGATTGGCTGGAAATTTATAATGCGGGTACCACTACGCTTGACTTAACCAATTATGGACTGTCTGATAATAATTCTACTCCATTTGAATGGACTTTCCCGCCGGTTGTTATTGAACCGGACAGTTTCTTAATCGTTTTTGCTTCGCATAAGGAATCGCAGATACCTGCAGTACATTATGAAACCATTATCGATTGGGGCGATATCTGGCGCTATTTTATCGGTACGGAAGAACCGCCGGCAAACTGGCGCACGCTTGATTTTATCGCTTCGTCCTGGCCGGAAGGCCCCAGTGGATTTGGTTATGGCGATGGAGATGATTCCACTGATGTGGGGCCGGAGGATCCTTTCCAGCCCGGCCCTGTTTCGGTTTTTATTCGTAAAAAATTTTATGTGGAAAAACCGGATGAAGTGTCTAATTGTTTTTTGCATATCGATTATGACGATGCATTTGTGGCTTATCTTAATAATGTCGAAATTGCCCGCGCCAATATTGGTACGGTGGGTACGCCGCCGTTTTATGATCAATTCGCGGATTCGGATCACGACGCTCAAATGTACAGCGGCGGATCCCCGGAAGAGTTTGAGATTGAAAATATTCAATCCATTTTGCAAAACGGCAATAATGTTTTAGCCATTCAGGTACATAATGATCAACTTTATTCAACCGACCTGACTTTAATACCGTTTCTGACATTGGAAATGAATTACATACCACAGGATGTGCGCGGGGCTTCGCCCGTTCTAAATTTTCCAAAACAACAGGAGTTACACGCAACCTTCAAGATCAGTTCATCCGGGGAAGAACTCATTATAACTGATCCGCAGGGGCAGACTATCGACTCTGTTGAATTTGGGGCCATCCCCGCGGATATCTCTTTCGGCAGACAGCCGGACGGCGGCAGCCAGTGGTACTATTTTGATGAGCCCACGCCGGGTGCCGCAAATGTCACAAACGGTTACCAGGAATTTGCCCCGGATGTAAACTTTTCCCACGATGGTGGTTTTTATGACACCCCGTTCCAATTAGCGCTGACCGCAGAAGGTGAAAACATTAATATCTATTATACTTTGGATGGCAGTGAACCGTCGGATACTTCTGAGGTTTATAGCTATCCAATTTCGATTGACAGCATCATGGTGGTGCGGGCACGTGTTTTCGCAAACGGGATGCTGCCGGGAAAAACGATTACCAATACTTATTTTGTCAATCAAAGTTTTGAATTACCGGTTGTAGCTCTGTCCACCGATCCGGCTAATTTTTTCGATAATGAAATTGGTATTTATGTGTATGGTGACGACGCGGATACGGTGAATTACCCTTACTGGGGATCAAATTTCTGGGAAGATTGGGAACGTCCTATTCATGTGGAATTCTTTGAGAAGGACGGCGCCCGCGGATTTGCACTTAACGCCGGGGTTAAGATATTCGGTTCGTGGAGCCGTCTTTATCCGCAAAAATCTCTTGCTGTGTTTGCCCGGGGCCGTTACGGCCAGGATCGTATCAATTATCCCATTTTCCCTGACAAAAATATTCAGCAGTATAAAGCCATTATATTGCGTAATTCGGGGCAGGATTGGGGCAGAACTTTCTTTCGTGACGCTCTAATGTCTAAATTAGTTATTCATACAGATCTCGATTATATGGAATACCGGCCGGCGCTGGTCTATCTGAACGGGCAATGCTGGGGCATACATAATATACGCGAGAAAATGAACGAGCACTATCTTGCCTCTAACCGAGGCGTTGATCCCGATAATATTGATTTTGTGGAAAGAGATACAATGATCATCCATGGAGATGATGTGCAGTATCGCATTTTACTTGATTTTGTCGAGAATAGTGATTTAAGCGATTCCGCCAATTATGCTTATGTGCAGACCCTTATGGACGTCTATAATTTTATGGATTATTGCATTGCAGTGATGTTTTATGGCAATCCGGACTGGCCCTGGAATAACATTAAATGCTGGCGGCCCAGAACCGCGGGCGGAAAATTTAAATGGCTGCTTTTTGATAATGATTACGGGTTTCATGCGGGCATTTGTGGGAAGGTTCGAATATGTTTGATGAAATGCGCGATCAGCAGAACGGAACCACTTTATTGTTTTTTAAACTATTGGAAAATGAATCTTACCGCAATGAATTTATTAACCGCAATGCCGACCATCTGAATATTACCTTTAAGCCGCAAAGGGTTACCACTCTGATAGAGGAGATGAAAGCAGGTATTCATTCTGAGATGCCTCGTCATATCGAACGCTGGCAATATACCTTCGAAGGTCCCTGGTGGCTGGGTAAATCAATTGATTCAATGGATGAGTGGTACAATTCGATTCAGGTGACGCTTAACTATGCTTTAAGCCGCGGAGATTCCGTGCGCCGGCATATCATGGAAGAATTCGGTTTAATTGACGGCGGTATGGGAACAATCAATTTAACCGTGTCTCCGGAAAACAGCGGCTCTATTAAAATTAACAGCCAGATTATTAGTGATTATCCCTGGAATGGAAAATATTTCATCCAGATCCCCATTCAATTAATCGCTTTACCAAAAACAGGTTTTCGATTTGTTCGATGGGAAGGGGATAGCATCCCTGATTCACAGACAATAACATTCAATATTGTTGATAACCAGACCGTAACAGCAATATTTGAGTATGACAGTGCGGCAGCAGGCAAAGTGGTTATCAATGAAATTAATTATAAATCCGGCGCTGAACTTGACACAGAAGATTGGGTTGAACTGTACAATAGCGGCAGCACGGCGGTTGATATTTCCAATTGGTATTTTATTGATGATAACGACAGCCACAGTCCTTTTATTCTCCCATCTAATACCATACTTGATGGAAAGGATCACTTAGTAATATGCCGGGATAAGGTTGCATTTAAACAGTTTTTCCCAACAGTTGATAATTGCCTGGGTGATTTTGATTTTGGCTTAAGCAGTGACGGTGAATTAATCCGCTTGTATGACTGCGATGGAATACTTATCGATGCACTTACTTTTGATGAACAGGCGCCCTGGCCCACGGAACCCAACGGTAACGGTCCCACATTAGAATTAAAAAATCCGCAGTCGGATAATAGTCTTGCTCAAAACTGGGCTGCCTCATCAGTGAATGGCGGGACGCCCGGTTCAGAAAATACAGTGTTTACGGCGATTGACAAAAACTTAGAATATATACCGGATGTTTTTTCTTTAGAGCAAAACTATCCCAATCCTTTTAATCCGGCAACAACTATTACCTATCAGCTTCCTGCTAAAAGTAAAGTGGAATTGTCTATATATAATATTTTAGGCGAGAGACTTCGTATACTGGTTCATAGTAAACAGCCAGCCGGAAATTATAAGGTTAGCTGGGACGGCAAAGATTCTTTAGGTAGAAATGTAGCCAGCGGGATTTACATATATGAAATGAAAACAAATGATAATATCCAATCAAAAAAAATGATTTTAATTAGATAGTGTTATATTTCCGATACGTGTGAAAAAAAATGTTATTCGGCAGTTATACAATTAAAAATGGCTCTATGTCGTTTTGTGTGGGTAAATATAATAATAAAAAATAGCAACTTCATTTCGATCCCGATTTATCAGATAGCCCTCACCTTAAGCAGCGAACAAATTGTTTGGTATATAAGTTATTTAAAAATATTTCTGGAATATAGTCCCATAAGGGACGATCGAAAATAGCCCACCAATTTATTGGTGGGGAAAAGATCTAATAGTCAATATGAGTCCCATCGGGACGATTGATAAACAGCTGATCAGTTCCACAGGCGTTCTTACGGAACGGGATCCCTTGTGGGAAAATGGCGTTATTAATAATGCAGGCCGATTATTATAACGCCCCGTTGGGGCTTATGTTAGAGTATCATTTTAATTCACAGGGCGTTGCCCTGCGTTTTGATATAATGCCCCTTTGGGGCTGTTTAAAAATTAATACTAATTTTTTCTAAAGGCTTTATACATACATAAATCATAACTAATGAAAACAAATCTTACCCATACAAATAATCGACATAGAACCTAAAAATAAATAAGGAGGACGAATTATCAGATGAATAGTAATAAAAGAATTTTAGTTACCGGAGGCGCCGGATACATTGGCAGTCATTTAGTACAATTGTTATGCGACCAGGGATACCAGGTTTTTGTATTTGATAATTTCTCTTTGGGTTTACGTGAAAATATTGATCCCCGCTCAGAAGTTATCAAAGGCGATATATTGAATACAGTTGATCTTGAAAAAGCCTTTGCTAAAAATATTGACGCTGTTTTTCACTTCGCCGCCTGGAAAGCAGTAGGCGAGTCCATGATTGATCCGGGAAAATACGCGGTTAATAATATTTACGGTACAATAAACCTGTTGAACGCTATGCTAAAAAACGGGGTTAATAATTTTATTTTTTCGTCTTCAGCCGCGGTTTACGGCAGCCCGCAATATTTGCCGATTGATGAAAAACATCCCGTAAATCCGGAGAACTATTATGGATATACAAAACTGGCTATTGAAGAGAATCTAAAGTGGTATAGCAAATTAACGGACATTAAATATGCCGCGCTGCGCTATTTTAACGCCACAGGTTATGACATTAACGGAAAGATAAAAGGCAAGGAAAAAAATCCGGCTAATCTCTCGCCCATTGTAATGGAAACTGCGGCTGGTATTCGGGATAAAATGCAGGTATACGGCAATGATTATAAAACAGCGGATGGAACTTGTATCCGCGACTACATCCATGTAAACGATCTGGCTTCGGCTCATGTTTTAGCCATGAAGTATATAATTGAAAAAGAAGAAAATCTGCTGGTCAATTTAGGCACAGGGATTGGTCATTCCGTATTGGAAGTTATCGGGAAAGCCGAAGAGGTTACCGGAAAAATAATTTCTTATGACATTACAGAAAGAAGACCCGGCGATCCGCCGGAGCTAGTAGCCAGTTGTGATTTGGCAAAAAAGCTTTTGAACTGGGAAGCTCAGTATTCGGACTTAGAAACTATTTTTAAAACAATGTCTGATGTTTATATGAAGTCTGTCAACTCACCCCCTAAATCCCCCTCTCTTTAAAAAATAGAGGGGGATTTGGAACAATTCCCCTCTTGAGAGGGGTTACCCCGAAGTATCGGGATGCAAGCAAGGGTGGGTTTGCATTTTTACAACCCAAGCCACACCACAGGCACAAAGAAGGCATCCCGATAATTCAGCAATTTTTTATAGATATAACTGACATTGAGCGCGATACCAGAGAGTTATTGGCAAAAAAAATTTCCGGTACTTTGCTTGGCGTCTGGTTATTAATTCCTGAACATCTTCGTTTAGTTACTTAGTGTCTGACCGAAAAAGCGCTTTTTTGTCATTTCGACCGAAGGGAGAAATCTGTAACTTCAATATTTATAACGTTAAATCCCGATTATCGGGACGCTCCGCTCGCGCCGCAAGGCGTCCCCGTGGGAAAATGACAGTTTGGGCTAGTTTTCGTTCAGACACTAATTATGAGTTAAATTCGTGAAAAATTGTTAAGAAAATTATTAACCGATTCTGCAATCCCTTTTGTACCATGGCATAGAGAGGTTTTCAACATAAATCCAACTATGGTTCATCAACGTTATGCCGGATAATTCTTTAGTCCCAGCGGGACGAACTGTTTATAG
>JAUXGF010000205.1 GCA_030622395.1 Calditrichaceae bacterium | reverse complement strand
GTTTGCATTTTACATCTTTTCCCCTTCCCTATTTGTATTAGGGAAGGGCTACCCCGATATCGGGATGCAAGCAGGGATGGGTAAAATATACACAAAACTTTTCCCGATTTCGGGACACATTCGTGCATTGTTTGTTGAAGACGGAAAAGCCCATATGAGTTTATTCCTTCATATTGTTGAAATAATCGTGATTATACAATTTGCTGTCGGAAAAAATTAAAAAGGAGATTTAATCCATGCAGACGGAAAGAGGGCAGTGGAGTTCCAAAATAGGTTTTATTTTTGCGGCTGCCGGATCAGCCATCGGGTTGGGCAATATCTGGCGATTCCCTTATGTAGTGGGGGAAAACGGCGGCGCGGCTTTTGTTTTGTTATATATCTTTTTTGTTATTGTTATCGGTCTGCCGTATATGTTTGCGGAATTAGCGCTCGGGCGCTCGTCGCAGCGTAACCCGGTCGGGGCAATTGACGCAATCAAGCCGGGTTCAACCTGGAAATGGGCCGGTTATTTAGGGGTGTTAACCGGCGTGGGTATTTTATCCTTTTATGGCGTTATTGCCGGCTGGACAGTAGGTTACATTTATAAAATGGCGGTAGGTAATCCCGGCGGATTTAATGAATATATTTCTGATCCCTGGCTTATTATTTTGCTTTTTGCATTTTTTATTGCCCTCACAGCGCTTATCGTTCACGGCGGCGTGGAAGGGGGTATTGAACGCTGGTCGAAAATATTAATGCCTGTATTGTTAATTCTTTTGATAAGTTTAATTATTTATTCAAATACGCTTGAGGGATCCGGTAAAGGGTTAGCGTTTTATCTGAAACCGGATTTTTCTAAAATTACAGGGAAAACGATACTCGCCGCTTTGGGGCAGGCTTTTTTCTCAATGAGCCTGGGAATGGGGTTAATGATAACCTACGGCAGTTATCTTTCAAAAAAGGAAAATATTATATCCGGCGCGATTTACATCGGTATGTTCGATACGTTAATTGCAATTATGGCTGGCTTGATAATCTTTCCCGCCCTTTTTGCCATGGGCGAAAGCCCGGAAGCTGGACCGAAACTGGTATTTGTAATTTTTCCCAAATTGTTCGCCCAAATGCCCGGCGGTCTGATTGTAGGGGCGTTCTTTTTTATACTGCTTTCAGTTGCCGCTCTAACTTCTACTATTTCTCTTTTAGAAGTGCCGGTAGCTTTTATGGTTGATGAAAAAAAAGCAAACCGTAAAAGGATTGTTTGGATTGTCGCCGCGCTTACTTTTATAATCGGTATCCCGTCTGCGCTTTCACAAGGAGCCAGCGATTTTTTTACTAATTTCGGATTGATTCCCGCAAGATTAACTTCGCCTGATTTTCTAAGCCAGATGAGTTTTGTTTTTGGCGATTTTTCTCTGGCTTTCGGCGCTTTTATACTTTCAATTTTTATCGGCTGGGTTTGGGGCGCAAATAAAGCAAGCGATGAAATTCAAACCGGCGCTCCCGGGTTTTCCAAAATCAGACCGCTTTGGATATTTATGATCCGCTTCTTTATCCCGGCGGTAGTGTTTATAATTTTGCTCAATTTGTTTGGGGTTTTTGATTAGATTTCGTCATTATAGAATGTAACTATTCCCCCTTAATAAAGCAGGGCTTTGCAGACATAACACCGAGGGGTATAGATGATTTTTTCATGTTGTGATCCCTAAATCGGAAATTGGATATTTTTCATGATTGGGGCGATATATTCCAATCAATATTATTGAAACGTCGCGGCGTATCAGAGACCGCTGCGCTTAACTCTGATACGAGAGCAAATTATTCAATGGGCTTAGAGAGAAATAATGTTTCTTGGTTTTATCCCAACGCTTTGGGATCTGAGTTTCGTAGTTTAAAATTAACAATACAAAAACACAGAAAGCAGGATATTTATGAAGCAAGACGTCAATTTGCCGGAAGAGCTGAATCACGAAGATACGGTTCTATTTATTATGGATTTTTTTCACCGCCTTATGATGCATCACGCTATGTGGTTTGCGGAAGCGCAGCATCAGTTTGGACGGGAAAAGGCTCAGGAAATTCTCAAATCTGTATATGAGCGGAGTTACGGCATTCAAATGAAAAGATTGTCTAAAGCTTTAGGGTTTGAAATGAAGGAAAATATTCCCAAACCTCTGTTAGACCTGCCCAAAGAAAAATTATCAGCGCTAAAAGAAAGCATCGCAGTCAATTGGTTGGCTAATGATGGAGTGTGGTTTCAGGCTGTGGAATTTTCCAGGGGCATGTTCGACGCTAAGCGCTGCAACGATTCCTGCTGGGCGCAATTTTCTCCTTTTGAAGCCTGGTCAATAAAGCGCTTTTTAGGTCTTCCCGAAAAAGCGGGGTTGGAAGGATTAAAAAAGGCCTTGCAATTTCGGATGTACGCCGCTGTCAATGAGCAGTCAATTGTAGAGGAAACCCCGTCTAGTTTTATTTTTCAGATGAACAACTGCCGGGTTCAGGCAGCCAGAAAACGTAAGGGACTTGACGACTATCCCTGTAAGTCGGGCGGCATGGCTGAATATACGACCTTTGTAGAGTCCATTGATCCCGGAATAAAAACAGAGTGTATCGCCTGCCCGCCGGATGAGCATCCGGATGAATGGTACTGCGCCTGGCGTTTCACGCAAGAGCCCCAAAAGGGTCGCTTCGCGAGAAGTAGGAAGTAAGAAATGGGAATTAAGAATTAGGAATTGGGAAATGGGAATTTTTCTTGTATCAGAGTTAAGTATAGCGGATTCCTGATTACAGACAAGCATTAATTCAATAATTCAACAATTCATTAATTCAATTTTTTATAATTAATTTATTCTGAGAGGCGGTTATGAAATATTTATTCAACTTTATATTATTTATTATAATAATCCCGGTTTTACTTTTTAGTAAAGGCGATATTGTTTTTGATGATTATTTTGTTAATAAAACAATGCGCATTGATTATTTCCGCATTGGGGACGCCGATGAGGAAATTATTACTATTGATCAAATTTACCGGCAAGGCGCCTGGGCCGGAAATCCTGATAATTTGATCGATCCGTTTAATAATGGACGAAACTTCATTAAAATATATGATATCGCCGCGAACAAACTTATTTTCTCCAAAGGGTATAATTGCATATTTGCAGAGTACAGGACAACCGAATCCGCAATAAAAGGAGTAAATAGAACTTATCATGAATCCGCACTCATTCCTTATCCAAAAAAGCCTGTTTTATTTGTGATTGAAGCGCGGGATAAGAAAAATGTTTTGCATCCCATTTTTATTAAGAAAATTTATCCTGATGATATTCACATTATAAAAGAACAGCCGGGCAGAGGCGATAAAATTTATAAAATAATTAAAAACGGCGACCCGCACAAAAAAGTGGACATTGTTTTTATCGCCGAAGGTTACACGGCTGAAGAAGAAAACAAATTCAAAACAGATTTAAAAAAGCATACGGAAATTCTTTTCGGTTTTGAACCGTATAATAAAAATAAAAAGAAATTCAATGTTTATGGGATCTTTAGCCCGTCTTTAGAAAGCGGCATTGATCAGCCTACAAAAGGGATTTATAAAAACAGCGCTGTAAATGCATCTTTCAACGCGCTTGATATAGACAGATATTTGCTGACTGAAGACAATAAAACTTTAAGAGATATCGCCGCACAGGTTCCTTATGACGCCATCCTTATTATGGTAAACAGCAAACGTTACGGCGGCGGGGGTATTTATAATAATTATGCTGTTTTTACCGCGCATAATCAGTGGAATGATCGTGTTCTTATCCATGAATTCGGACATTCATTCGCTGGTCTTGCTGATGAGTATTATACTTCTTCAACAACTTACAATGATTTTTATCCTAAAGGAGTTGAACCAACGGAACCTAATATCACGGCATTGCTTAATCCCGATAAAATCAAATGGAAAGATATACTCTCAAATGATATAGAGATTCCCACGGATTGGAACAAGGATGTTTATGACAGCTTAAATCTGAAAAAACAAAAAATGCAAAGCGAATTGAATGATAAAATTAAGCAGATGAAAAAGGACAACGCATCGGAAAAAGAAATAAAAGAGGTTAAGGATAATTTTGATGAACGCTCAAAAAAGATCACTAAAGAAACCAGCCGGTTTTTAATAGAACACCCTTTAAATGAAAAGGTCGGCGCATTTGAAGGAGCCGGTTATTCATCAAAAGGTCTTTACCGTCCTATGATTAATTGTTTAATGTTTTCACTTAAAGAGAACCGTTTTTGCAAAGTATGCCAGGATGCTATCACTAAAGTTATCAACTATTACAGCGAGTAGAAAAACGGCTTCCCAAGCGCTCGATATCTGCTCTATGCTCATTAAAAGACTTTTATAAAAATATATTTTTAATAAATTATTGAATCCAAATATTCAAAAAGGAAAAACAAACCAAGCGTATTAATATAACTCGAGTATAGCGGAGGATTCACATTCTTGATTAGAGTTATTATCAAAAATGCGTATAGTTATTTTATACTGCCCGCTTGCCCTGTCATTAAAATCCACACCTATATACTCAAAAGTGCGCTTGGTTTCACACTGACGTTCTCTGGATATATTTACAATCTGTTCCTTATCGGATTTGAATAAACCGATGAATTTCTTAAGTATATTTTTATGTTGGCTTATTGGTTCAATAATTTGTTCAATTGTATAATTTGTCAGACCGTCATGTTTGGTTAAATTATAGATTTCATAATAAAGATAAACCGCTTTTTTCTTGTCAAACTTTGCCGATGGATTTGGAATAATGCGTAAACCATTTCGCGTAAAGTTGTCTATTTTTTCAGTTGGAGATACATCATAGGATAAAACAACATCGCTCATAGTTAGATAAGATTTGGGGAGGATTTTGATATTATTAATAAATCTTTGACAGCCTAAACCGGGATTGGTTAAATCTTTGATATGAGATGAAGTATAAAATTTGTTCACTTTTGGATAAGCTATAAAAACATCAATAAAGAAATCATCTGTAAAAACAGAAGCGTCAGAAGCATGGAATGTAATATTTCTGGTTTCCTTATGAATGTTGTTCCATAACGAATCTTGTAAAACAAGACTCGTCTCAAAATAATTTGAATCACTAACAGAACCATCAGGGAAAAGCGCTGTTTTAGGTATTCCTAAATATATATTCTGATAACCTTCGCCTAAATCATCAATAAAATTTGCAACGCTCAAATACATAGTTATAAACCGTGTTTTATCATCAACTCTGGGACGTTCATAAGCCATAGCCTTCCCGATTATTTCTTGCGCTTGAATATAAATTCTTGAACGGATGGACATCTGATCTACTTTTGTCCTTGCCGTATAATAGGAATCCAAAAGCGTATCCCAACCTAACCGTGACTCAATCATACTCTGATTACCCGGAACCGATACTAACCGCCAATCGTTTGGTTTGGCGCTGGGATTAATCTCAAAATGGAAAATAAGTTTCGGGTTGAACTGTGTTTGCCTGTAAAGCCATGATTCATTGCTTACAAAATTATCTCCTAAAGACACTGCCCTTTCATCTGCCGAACCATAACGCAAATACACCAACCCTTTATCATTTAATATAGATTTTAGATAATAAATCTTAGGCAACTTTAATACTCTTTGAATATCGGGATTGTATATGGATAGTTTTGGCCCGTCAAATCGATAAGCATCTTCTGCATAAACCAAGCGTTTATAGTGCTCTTCAAGCCGCATATTTGTTTTAGAACCAGGAAAGGGATTTTTTTTATTCCAGAAACATCTGTAGTAATTCCTTATTTCATCAATATTAGAAAATTGAACGCGCAAATCGTTATCATCCATAATATATTTCATATCGTTTAAAATAAAAACTGATTCATAAAATTCTTTTAAATTATTTATAGCATCCCAAAACATATCTTCTGCTTCTTTGGGTTTG